>CAJOQX010000040.1 GCA_905236865.1 Candidatus Rifleibacteriota bacterium | reverse complement strand
CTCTCTTTTTCATGACAAGATAATGTCAGTTCTGAATTCCAATCTGTCCAAGTACCTCCTGGTTTTGATTGCTTAATTCTTTCTAAATTTTTTTTAGAGAGAGAACAAGATTGATGTAAAGGATCTTTGTTACTTTTTTGTCCAGCCTGTATTGATGGTAAATGTGCTATTGCCATTCTTACTGTTTTATAATTACTTTTTTCAACAAAAGGTGAAATTAAATTTATTTCACCCAACCGAGAAGCTAGCATCACTAGTCTTTTTCTATTCTGAGGAACATTATAGTCTGGACAAAAAACAACTTTATAAGATATAAAATAACCTAATTTTTCTAATGAATTCTTAAAGTCATGAAATATAGTCTCATTTCTTAAATTAGGAACGTTTTCCATTGATACAATCTCAGGCTTTGTTTCCTTTACTAACCTTAAAAATGCATATAGTAACTTCCATTTATCATCTTGGCAACCATTTTTTCTATATCTACAAGAATATCTTGAAAAAGGCTGACAAGGTGCACAACCAACTAATATACGAATATCTTTAGGTGGATAAAAACTAATTAAGTCTTGTTTTGTTAATTGTTCAACATCTTTACATACGAAAATTGATTTATTATTATATTCATAGGCAAATTTACAACTTTCATCGTTATCAAAACCAGCCACAACATTTATGCCAGCTAGCGATAACCCCTTAGTTAACCCACCTATACCACAAAACAAATCAATAGCTGAACAAGACATTAACTTACCTACTTTCATTTTCATTATACTATATTTTTAATTATTAATCACTTAATCATTTTTATTCAATAATCAATCGCAAGAAGGCTTCAATATCCAACAAAATGTATTTCAGCTCGTCGGAGAGGATGTTGAGGTTGATGATGTTATGTTTGAACTATCAAAAAAAGACTTATTATATTATCAGACAAAACATTGACCAATAATTATATAATAATTATAATTTAATTATGATAAAGTTTGAATGGGATGAAAATAAAAACAATATAAACAAGAAAAAACATGGTATTTCATTTGAAGAAGCGAAAACTGTGTTTTATGACAATAATGCATTATTAATTAATGATCCAGAACATTCGGAAACAGAAGAAAGGTTTATTTTGCTTGGTTTAAGCAAAAACATTAATCTTCTTGTTGTATGCCACTGTTATAGATGTTCTGAAACAGTAATAAGGATTATATCAGCACGAAAAGCTACAAAGAATGAGACAAAACAATACAATGAAGGAGTTTGAAATGAAAGCTGAATATGACTTTTCTAAGGCAAAGAAAAACCCCTATGCCAAGAAGTTAAAAAAGCAGATAACTATTAATATTGACTTAGATACTATAGACTATTTCAAATCACAATCAGATATTTCTGGCATACCCTATCAGACTCTCATAAATCTTTATCTTTCAGATTGTGCTACAAAGAAAAAACAACTTCAGTTATCTTGGCAATAATTTAAATAAATCTTTTATTTGGTCATCACTCCATCTAGCTATCGCTAAACAAAAGTTACCTCTAGTTCGTTCACCCTTTCGATTGCTACGCAATCACTTCCCCTCAATGGGAAGCTTTAGGAGAAGACCCCTTTCGGTTCCTTCGGAACCACTTCCCCCAACAGCTTTGCTTTGGGGGCAGACCTTCTTAATATGAAACTTTACATTTATTCTATCAGCAACCTCAAGAAGGCTTCAATATCCAACAAAATGTATTTCAGTTCGTCGTCAATTCACTTATATATCTCTAACAATTGTCTAAAATGATTACCTTTGCTATACTGTAATAAATATTTTCAAGGATATATATAAATGGAAGATAAAGAATATACATTTAAAGAATTAGCAGAAAAGGTTTTAGCACAAACTAAAATTCCTATGACAGTTAACGAAATCTGGGAATATGCAGAAAAATCTGGAATTACAAATAAACTTGGTTCACAGGGGAAAACCCCTATTCAAAGTCTAGCAGCAAGATTATACACAGACATAAAAAACAATGAAACTTGCATATTCGAAATTTTTTCAAAAAGACCTACTAAATTTGGTTTAAAAAATATCTCTAATAAGCTTCCCCCAAAAACACTAGAACCAGATTATAAAGATGAAAAATATAATGAGAGAGATTTGCATATTCTTTTATCTTCTTTCGTGTATAGTAATGAAGACTTTAATTGTAGAACAAAAACAATATTTCATGAAAAATCTCCTAAGAGTAAAAAAGGCGCAAACGAATGGATACATCCAGATATTGTAGGTATTCATTTTCCAGATGAAGATTACTCTAAAGAAACTGTTGCTCTTCAAAAAGAATTAGGTTATAAAAACTATAAAATATTCTCTTTTGAGATGAAGAAAAATTTAGACTTATCAAACTTGAGAGAATGTTATTTTCAAGCTGTATCTAATTCAAGTTGGGCTAATGAAGGATATTTAGTTACCTATAAAATATCCAGTGAAGAATACTTTATGTCTGAATTACGACGTCTAAATAATGCTTTTGGAATAGGTATAATACAATTAAATGCAGAAAATATAAATCAGAGTAATGTATTATTTCCATCTAGAATCTCTGAAAATCTAGATTGGGAAACAGTAGACCGCTTATCAGACAATCCTGATTTTAAAGAATTCTTAGAAGATATTATAAAGCCAAATAGAAGTAATAAATTAATAAAAATATACGATGATGTTTTAGATGAAGAAGCCTGTAGAAATTATGCAAGGAAAAAACATATTTTGTAATTGTAGAATATCTAAAAAACTTGCATTATCGACAATAAATAGTATTGTTCTAGCTTTAGACAATAGATAAAAATATGATATAATTAATATATGAACACTACGAAGGCTATAGATTTATTAAAAAATATATACGAAAAAAGTAAATCTGTATTTCCATGCAAAATACAGAATATATTTTTATATGGATCTTATGCTCGTGGAGATTATGACAATGAATCAGATGTAGATTATTTACTTACAGTTGATTTAGATTACACTGATATAGAAAAATATAGAAAGCAAATTTCTGAGATTTCATCAGAATTGTCGTTAGAAAACGATGTTTTAATTTCTTTGCATATTCACCCAACAAAACAATTTAATCAATACTCGAATATTTTGCCTTTTTATAAGAATGTATTAAGTGAAGGTATCAGATATGCCTCAGAAAGCTAACAATTCTTTAGCAAAAATCAGACTTGAACATTCTGAAGAATGTTTAAAAGCCGCAGAAACATTATTAAATAATTCCGATTATAAAGGAGCTGCTAATCGTTCTTATTATGCTATCTTTCATGCATTAAGAGCCGTTCTTGTTTTTGATAATTTTGATTCTAAAAAGCATAGTGGGATTATATCAACCTTTAATAAACTCTATATAAAAACAGGAAAATTTGATAAAGAAATTTCAAGTATTATATCTAGTGCTTTCGATGTTAGAACAGATAGCGATTATAATGATTTTTTCATTATTTCAAAAGACAGCGTAATTAATCAAATTAATGAAGCAAGAAAAGTTGTTGAAACTATAAAAGCTTTTTTAAACCTTTAATGAAGCTTCATCAATCAGCAGGCGCAAGAAAGCTTCGATATCGAGGAGAATATATTTAGGCTCGTCGGAGAGGATATTGAGGTTGATGATGTTATGTTCTTTGGGCTCGAAGTAGATTTGGCGGAGGATGCTATCGCCAGTGTTGAAAAGCTCACCGATGTCGGGCATAGCACTGCTGAATTCAAACTTGATATGGTTCATAATTCGAGAAATCTTGCTCACACCAGCTTTAGCACCGAGTATTCTGACTCTGCTAATATCAAATAATCCTTTGGCTTCTTTTGGAACATCGCCAAAACGGTCTTCACATTCGTCTTTAATATCTTCCAGCAATTCAATGTCGTTGCATCGAGCAAGTCTTGAATACATCTCAACTCTAGTTTCCTGGTCAGAAAT
>CAJOQX010000039.1 GCA_905236865.1 Candidatus Rifleibacteriota bacterium | reverse complement strand
CAACAAACTTACAGTCAAACAGCTAATGCAATGTATGCGACCTCACCCAACATTTACAGAAACTTTAGGCGAAGCTTTGAATGATTTGTGTGCTAAACTAGGATAACTGTAGAATTATTATATTTTTAGCAATCGTTAGTCTGTGCCAAATCGTCATTGAGAAAGGCTGCACTAAAACTAGTAATTTGCTAAAATTTTAATGCACAGGCATTTGTCCTTACCCCCTTTCGTAGAGGCTGTCTAAAAACTAAGAATTTGTTAATAATTCAGTGTGTGGAGTAATGTCCTCGCCCCCTTTCGTAAAGGCGATGCTCCCCCACGAATGGTGGGGGAGCTGGCGAGCGAAAGCGAGACTGAAGGGGCTGACTGCCAAAGGCAGTCGGTAAGGGGGGATTTTAAAATAATTAGAATAAGCTAATTTCAGGCTAAAAACCTAGTTTTTGGACAAGCTCTTTATGTCGCCATAAGGAAATATGGTCAAGCCTTTAAATTTTCACATAAATAACAATTTCATTTTTATTTGATTGTACATAAAAAAAATAGATACTTCCTTGTATATATGCTATAATAGATTTTTAAGCGTAACCTATAAGTATATCATAAGGAGTTTTATCAATGCCTAAGCGATTGATGAAAGGTTGTGAAGCACTTGCTCAAGCAGCCATTCTTGCAGGTTGTAGATATTATTTTGGTTCACCTGTAGCACAACAGACTGAATTATCCGCATATCTTTCAAAACATTTGCCACTTGTTGGCGGAACTTACGTTCAAGCAGCAGATGAAATTTCAGCAATAAATATGGTTTATGGTGCAGCAGCTGCAGGAGCAAAAGTTATGACTTCTGGTTCAAGCACAGGAATGAGTCTTAAACAAGAAGGCATTTCTGGAATTGCCGCTTCTGAACTACCTTGCGTAATAGTTAATACAATGTGCGGTGGTTCTGTTGCTGGAGCTTCATGTCCTGCACAAGCTGACTACTGGCAAGCCACTCGAGGCGGAACACATGGCGATTATAGAAACATAGTTTTCGCTCCATGTTCTGTTCAAGAAATGACGGATATGACCATTGCTGGATTTAATTATGCAGACCGTTTTAGAACTCCTGTTTTGATACTTGCAGATAGTATTGTTTCTCAAATGATGGAACCAGTCGAACTGCCTAAACTTCCTCTTGATTATGATATAGACAGCAAAAAATGGGCATTAGGTCTTCCTGGAACAAACAAACACAACAAAAATGTTTGTGCTTCAACATTTACAGTTCAAGACGAATTAGAAGAACACAACTGGCATCTTTATCAGAAATATCAGGTAATAGCTAAACATTTCACCGAAGAAGACAAAGATTTAGCCATAGAAGAATATATGTGTGATGATGCAGAAATAGTTCTTGTAGGTTACGGCATTATCGCTAGACTTCTTAAAACAGTAGTAGAAAAATGCCGTAAAAGAGGTGTAAAAGCTGGATTAGCTAGACCAAAAGTATTATGGCCTTTCCCGACACAGGCATTTAAAAAGCTTGCTCAAAACACAGAAAAATTTATGGTAATAGAAATGTCTTGCGGTCAATTGGTAGAAGACGTAAAAATGGCTGTAAATGGAGCAAAACCAGTTTATTTCTTTGGAAGAACTGGCGGTGCTGTTCCATCTGATTTTGAAATTTTTAACGAAGTTAGCAAGCTAGTTTGCTTAGATTGAAAGGAGCAGATAAATGTCTATGAATTTTCAACCTGATCAGTTACAAACTATGATTGTTGAAGCAGTTGACGCTGTTGCTCCAACTAGTGGAATAGTCGGAGTTGCTCCTGTAAGTTGCGGAGCTTTTATTTATGATGGTTTTGATTTCGATTTCTGTCAATCGTTGCCTGGTTGTGCTCCAGCAGTCGCTTCTGGTATAAAGAGAGTCAGACCTAAAGCTTTGGTTTTTACATATCAGAACGGTATGGATTTGGCAGCAGCTGGCATTTCAGAAGTTATTCACGCTGCTAATCGTGGTGAAAATATTAGCGTTATTTATGCTGATAACGGTAGCTGTGGTTTAGACTGCACTGAAGAAAGCAGAATCAAGATTTGCGAACTGCTTTCTAGTCTAAATAATCCAGTATATATTACAAGAGTTGTGGCAACCGACAAAGACAATAAAGCTGCTATAAAATCTATTAAAAATGCATTCAAGCTTCAACAGGAAAATAGAGGTTTTTCTTTTGTAGAAATACTTTTAGTTTCATCCGATGACGAAAGCAAAGAAACAAAAGCTTTGATGGAAGAATTACCATCTAAAGTTTTCGTTGATAAATATGGCGTTGAAAAAGCCTGACATTTAACCAAAAGGAGAAACCACAATGTCTTCAACAGTAGAAAGAGTTATCTTGGCAGGCTTCAGCGGACATGGCATTTTCTTTATGGGTAATACTCTTGCCGAAGCTGGTATGCGTGCAGGTAAAAATGTATCTTTAGTTCCATCATACAGCTCTAAACCAAAAGGCGGTCTAATAAACTGTGCTTTGCTAATCTCTGAAAAAGAAATTGCTTCACCTATGATAACAGTTCCAGATACAGTTATCGCAATGAATAGAACTTCTGTAAACAAGTTCAACCAAAAGATTAAAGGTGGCGGAATGTTAATGTACAATTCTTCATTAATAGACCGTCAAGAATTTCGTGACGATATAAGACTTGTTGAAATACCTTCCACAGAAATAGCTGCTGAACTTGGCGAACCAAAAACAGCCAATATGGTTATGGCTGGTGCTTATGCAAAATTTAGCAAATTAGTGACAGTCGAAGAAATTGAAAATTCTATTCGTTTCTTATTAAAAGACGAAAACAAAGATGTAATCGAACTCAACATTGAATCGGTCAAGAAAGGTTATGATTACGTCGAAGAAAAGAAATATATGTTTGGGCGATATGTACACTCTGTATTTAGAGTATAATTCACAAATATACCCTCTTTAGATGGGGATGTCATTAGTAAGAATGACAGGGGGGTAAATATTAAAACATATCTGTCAATTAACGTTGATTTCTCCATTTAATTAAAAGATGGAGTTTCTTAAAGGTAAAATAAAATGGCTGAAATTCCTGAATTAATAAAAATAGTTATAGAAACATTAAAAGAAAAAAAGGCAGAAAACCTTGTTGTATTAGATGTTAGCAGCCTTGTTTCTTACACAGATTACTTTATTATTGCAACTGGCAATTCTTCTACTCATGTTCAAACCTTAGCAGATTCTGTTGGTCTGCTTCTAAAAAAGCCAGAAGAAGGCCTAAAACAAGAAAATGACCCACAAGCAAATTGGCTTCTTATCGATGGCGGCAATTTCGTTTTACACGTTTTCCAACCAAATGCTAGAAAATTCTATGCTTTGGAAGAACTTTGGGAAGACGCCGACAGGATAAATGTCGATTAGTTTTTATTCTTTTGTATTTGGTTTTCTCGTGAGTTGGAATTTTTAAAATAGTATTTTTAATTCTTCCAACTCTTATAACAGAGGCGTTAGCCTCATCTCTCATCTCTCATCTCTCATCTCTCATCTCT
>CAJOQX010000038.1 GCA_905236865.1 Candidatus Rifleibacteriota bacterium | reverse complement strand
TTTTATTTGTCAATTATTACATTTTTTATGCTTAAATCATTGTGTTTATCATCTTTTGAATTGTAAAATGAAGTAGGAAAGTTGAGTAATTTAACAGTTTCTTCAAATATAAAGCGACATTTCTTTATTTAGTCGTAAAAAAACTAAGCTTACCTTTTTTTGAACAAGTGAATTAAAATGCTTGCCAAATACACAATACCAGCAATAACAATAGTTACAGCACCTGATGGCAGGTTAGGTTCGTAGCTTATCCAAAGCCCTGTGCTAGTAAATAATATGCCTAAGCAGGTTGCACCGAGCATAATCTTCCAAACCCTATTGAAAAATCTCGAAGAAATAGCAACAGGTAACGTAAGCAAAGCAATAACCATAATGATTCCAACTACATTGACGGTTAAAACCACAGTTAAAGCAGTCATACAAAGCATTAGCAAATAATAAAACTCAACATTAACACCTCTTGTCCGTGCATATTCCTCGTCAAAACATACAGCAACAGTCTGTTTATAAAAAGCACAGGTAAGAAGAATCGTTATTATATCTAAGCCAGCAATTAAATAAAGATCTTCAGAAGAAACCATTAAAATATTTCCAAAAAGATAATTCATTAAATCTTCGTTATAGCCAGGGGTTTTATATATAAATAAAACTCCGACGGACATTCCAACAGCCCAAAGAGCACTAATAATACTATCTTCTCTTTCTTTTGCCTTTAAACTTATCCAACCAATAATCAAAGCTGCCGCCAAAGCCGTTATTATTGCCCCATAAATAGGTTTAAGCCATGGTAAATTGTAAACTACAGAAAAATATTTTGCAGCACCTAGACCGCCTAAAACACAGTGGGAAATAGCTGCAGCAATGTATGTAATTCTTCTTAAAACAACATAAGTACCTACAATACCGCTACCAATACTGCATAAAATTCCAGCCAGTATTGCATTTTGTAAAAAAGGAAGTTCTAATAAGTCTTTTATGAATGTGGACATGAGTGACCCTTTTCGCTACATCTATGATCGTGTCTTATTATATGAACATCAAGCCCATACATCTTCTGCAAAGATTCACCTGTAAGTTCTGAAACAGGATGAATTTCCAATGTTTTACGAACACAAATAACACTTTTCACATGAGAAGACACAAAACCTATATCGTGAGATACAATTAAAATAGTAAACTTCTTATTCATTTCAGCGAACATTTTATAAAATTGTTCTGTTCCATGAATATCTATACTAGCTGTTGGTTCGTCTAATAAAAGCAAATCAGGCTGTGACATAATAGCTCTAGCAATCAAAGCTCTTTGTTTCTGTCCGCCAGAAAGATCGGCAAAACTTTTGTGAATAAAATCTTTTAAACCCACTGTTTCAAGAGCTTCTATTGCTGATTGTGTCTGCTCTTTTGAGTATCTGCCCCACCAAAAAGACCTGCATAAACACCCCATAAGAACAACATCTAAAACACTTACAGGAAAATTCGAGTCAAACTTTGAAAACTGTGGAACATAGCCTATTCTTTGTCGAACCAATTCTGGAGGCTGCCCAAAAACGCTTACTTTTCCCCTTAAAGGTTTATTTAAACCTAAAATCAATCTTAAAAGAGTTGTTTTGCCACCGCCATTAGGACCGACAATACAAGCAAAATCACCTTTATCTACAGTTAGACTTATATTTTCTAATGCTAAATCTTCACTACCATCGTAGGAAAAATCAACATTTTCAAAATTTATAACAAAATCTTCTTGTGACATTTTAATAAGCAGAGCTTACAACAGCTTCAGCCATAGCTTTAAGATTGTTTATATAATCTTCTGCCAATGGGTCTATTGCAACAACTTTGCCTCCAATTGAACGAGAAATTGTTTCTGCCGTAGCAACAGGGAATTGTTTTTGAACGAAAATAATTTTAATTCCTTCGGCTCGGCAATTTCTAATTAAATCTGCAAGCTGTCTAGGTGCAGGTTCTTTTCCTTCTATTTCTACTGCTTTTTGAATCATTCCATACCTTGTGGCAAAATATCCAAAAGCAGGGTGAAAAACCAGCATTGTTTTTCCTTTAAATGGAAGAAGCTTTTGCGACAGTTCATCGTTTAGTTTAGTTAAGCCTGTTTTTATATTATTTAAATTTTCTGTTATGGAATTAGCTAATTCTGGTTTAACAGAAATTACAGCTTTAGCCATATTTTCAACCATAGTGGAAACTCTAATTGGATCTAACCAAAAATGTGGGTCTAAGCCCATTTCATGTTTATGAGCTTCTTCATCTTGATGTTCATCGTGATGGTGATGACCAGTCATTTTGATTTTATCAATATTTTCATCTGTTGGAACAATAGAAAGTTTTGGACAAAGGTTTTTCAAACGATTGATAATAACCTGTTCAAAAGGAATTCCTACTGTGAAAAACATATCTGCTCTAGAAAGTTTGCTCATTTGTTGAGGAAGTGGTTCATAAGTGTGAGGTGACATCCCTGCCCCAATAAGAACTTCTACTTCTGCTTTTTCGCCTAAAAGCTTTTCTGCAAAATACTTTTGCGGAAGAATACTTACAAAAACTTTAAGTTTGCCATTTTCGGCAAACAAAATCTTGCTTGAAACAAGCAAGATAAAAGAAAATAATATAAATTTTATAAATACTTTTTTCATAATTTCTAGGTTCTGTAATCTATCACAGTAGAAGTTTAAATGCAAGTTTGGCATAAGGTTTTAATTACCTTGCTTATACAGACAAAAATTATATATAATTATAAGTAAAGAGTCATAAAAGAGATAACGAAACAAAAAAAAGGAAGAAAAAACGATTATGACTAATAGCAATACTGCCAAACTTAGTAATATAGGTGAATATACTCTGTTTTCTTTTGGCGACAAAACTATCACTTTTTTAACATCAAAAAATCTTGAAAAGTATACAGAAATAAAGAAATGGGATAATGGCTATATTGTTGTAATGGCAAAAAACAAGAATAAAAAAGAAGCTCATGAAGACTATATTGATTTAATTCCTATATTAGATAATTTATATATGAATTCAGAAGAGTTTTTGAAACCTATAAAAGGAGTCAAATTAGATTATGTCTGAAGAAGAATTGAAAATAATTGCAGATAAAGCAGATATGATTGTAAAATGGTATGCTTTTACCCGTAAAGATGACTTTATTTCTATATTAAATTTGAAACACCCTGACCATGCTATGCTTATTTCTAATCAAGGGAAAATGCTTGAAACAAATATGGATCCAATAGAACAAAATATTGTTTTAAAAATATGGGAATCTGATTCTCAATTTATGGAGCAAAAAGTTGCCTAAGTATTTTCCTTTCAAAATCTGTGGATATTATTTAGTGTCTGCTCAATAGAAAAGTTATTTTAAGAAATAGTAAATAATGGAATTCTTAGTGTCTGGAAGACACTACTTTAATAACCTAG
>CAJOQX010000037.1 GCA_905236865.1 Candidatus Rifleibacteriota bacterium | reverse complement strand
ATGAAATTGAAAACAAGATTGAAGAATGTGAACGTTCAATAACTTTATATAAACAGATAAGTGAAATTGACGAGCTTATAAAAAAAGAAGATTTTGAAAAAGCTTATACTAAAATAAATGAAGCTTTACAAGCTTACCCCGAAAATGCCGAACTTGAAAAGCGAAGAAAATCTGTTGTAACTTCATTAGAAGAAATTCAAGCGAAAATAGAAGCTGAAGCAGAAGCTAAACAAGAGGCTGAGGCAAAAAAAAGAGAATTAGAATCTAGAATATATACATTAAAAAAAGAAGCTGATAAATATGAAAATGAAAAGAACTATAGCAAAGCAATCGAATCTTTAACAAAGGCTTCAAAACTAGATTCTCGAGACAAAGAAATACAAGATAAAATTAAAAATTTACAGTTATTAGATAAAAAAGCTAGAGAAAGACAAAACCATTACACAAACAGTATAGTAGAAATTCAAGATTTAATGAAAATGAAAAATTATACTGATTGTCAAAGGAAATTACTAGACTTAAGAATTGAATATACAGAAAAAGAAGAAGAGCTTTCAATTCTTTTAACAGAATGTTATTTAAATCAGGAAAAATATAAAGAAGCAGGCGATTCTTCTAAAATTTTAAAAGATAATAAAGATAATAAAGACATATACAATTTTTCACAAGGGATGGCTGCCTACAAACAAGGGAACATTGATGAAGCCAAGAAATATCTTGACCTAGTTAAATCTAGCAGATCTAATTACAAAAAAATAGCAAACAAAACGTTAATGATAATCTTATTTACAAATCCAAAGGTTTTAGTTGGAATAGGAATGGTTATTATAACCATATTAGCTCTTGCCCTTCCTAAACTAAAAGAATTAAAAAATAGTTCTGATTCAAACTCTACATTAAGAAGATTAGAAAAAATTAAAGAAACAGGAAGTTATGAAGCTAACTTTAAATTCTTAAAAGAAAGATACGAAAACCAAGATGTATATGGAACTAGTCAAAAATTAGTGTTGCTATTATATGCTGCGGCATTGCAAAAGAAAGGCGATAATAAAAAAGCTTATCAATTAATTAGTGAATACTTAAAAAAAGATTCTCGTTCTCCCTTAGCAAAAAATATTGCTGGCGAAACAGCTATGGCTATTGGTGAAACTTCTCCAGTGGCATTAGAACAAATTCAAGGCTTATTAAAAATTAATGATAACCGAAAAGATGCTGTTGAATATCTAGCCAAGGCTTATATGAAATCTGGCTCTGACCATAAAGTTGCTCAAGAATATATTTCAAAGTATATTTCTTTAAATCCAAACGACACAGAAGCCGTTATTTATATGGCTGATATAATATCTAAACGTGGCAGTTTTACAGTTCAAACAGCAAAAACATTAGAAAAAGCCATCAAGCTTAATCCAGATAATATTGACTATTACAAAGTATTGGTTAAAAACTATAAAGCTAATGGTAATGAAGAAGAAGCGAACAGGGTTCAAGCTATAATAGACGAAAAATTCTCTGGATATTCACAACAACAAAATCAACAAGATCAATTTAGTGATCCTTATGGTTTTTTAAATCAAAATCCATACCAAAATAATGGAACACAGCAAAACGATTATTATTCAAATCAGCAAGACTACAACAACCAGAGCTATGGAAATCAAGGCTATGATGCTTCTAGTTATGACCAATCTAACACTAATCCCAACCAACAATCATATAATTTACCAAGCTATGATACAGTACAACAAAATAGCAACGATCAGCAATCCTTTGGTTTACCAAATTATAATGAAGTTCAGTCAAATACTACAACACAACAATCTTTTGGTTTACCTAGTTTAGATTCCAACACTCAACCACAATCAAACAATATGGGTTATAACAATAATAATGGCCTTGATGGATTAAAAGATTTAGACTTTAATTTAGAAGATTTTGTTAATGGTGGAAATCAAACACAAAATATTGCTCAATCTACAAGCCAACCAGTACAACAAAATCAACCCCCTATTACTGGATCGAAAAAGAATTGTCCACACTGTGGTGCTGTTAATTCAGCTAATGAATATTACTGTACTACTTGCGGTAAACCTTTCTAACCAAATCAAATATAAATCAGTAAAAAAACATAAAAAAAAAGAATAATAAAATAATTTATTATTCTTTTTTTTATTGAAAAAATTCACTCTCGAAATAAAATATATTGAGCTTCTACAATTTTTCTAATTCTTTTAGTGACAACTAGAGCAATTATGAGAGCTACAACTT
>CAJOQX010000036.1 GCA_905236865.1 Candidatus Rifleibacteriota bacterium | reverse complement strand
GCTTTTTGAATTTTGTTTAGTTCTCAAACTATCGAAAATCAACAGAAATTCGTTAGCTAAACAAACATTCCCCCCTCTTCTCTCATCTCTCATCTCTTTTCTCTCTAAAAATGTAGGTTTTTGTTGGTTTTCTGGAAGGAGTCGACAGCCTGAAAATGAAGCCTTCTGACATAATTGTAATCAAGGAACATCTCTTCGGAAATCTGCTCGAAACGCTTGTTTTCCACATACCTCTTGAAAAGGAGCTGTATATATTTAATATCTGTGAGCAGATGTATTTTCCCGACAATTTCATGCTGTTTTTCGATAAAAAGTAACAGCATACTGTCAATTTCCGACTCCAAATCGACAATTTTTGATATTTTTTCGGCAAAAAACGACTGGTTTCTATACAGTCCGTTTCTGACCTGTTCGCTGGAATAATCAATCGACATACTACCCAGCGAGGCTCTCAAACTTTCTTTTTCTTCAAGTTTCTGGTCTATCATGACTTTGAGTCTTGGCAGCTGCAAAAGGTATTGTTTGGCGGTGGTCGCTTCTTCCATCTTGTTCCCCTTGAAAAGTTTAATATATTCTAAGAATAGTACGAAATTGTCAAAATGTACAGACCCCACTAAATTTATTTTCCACTCGTTAAAATATATTATATTTACAACAAATACTAAATTGTTTATAATTTAAATATGGATATTAAACTGAAGTGGAACGAAGAAAAGAACGAACTTTTAAAAGCGACTAGAAAAGTGTCTTTTGAAATGGTTCAACGTGAGATAAATGAAGGGAGATATACAGAACCAGAAATAAACCTTGTTTATCCACATCAATTTATAACTGTGGTAATGATAAATGATTATCCTCATGTTGTGCCATTTATAAAAGAAGATGAATACTCATGGTTTCTAAAAACCATATACCCTAGTAGAAAATACAAAAGGAAGAATTAATATGAAAGAAATAGACTACGACAATATTGAATTAGACGAAGAAGAACAATGGATAGAAGATCATTTAGATGAATATGTTCCTGCTCCTGAATGGGTGGGAAAATCTCTAAGAGAAGCGGCATCCAGACCACCGATAATAGTGAAAAGTGAAAAGCCTAACAAGAAAGTAATAACCCTCAGACTTATAGATAAAGATTTAAGTGCGTTGAAAGCGAAAGCAACAGAAGAAGGACTGCCATACCAGACAATGATAACCAGCATTATCCATAAATACCTGAACGGTATTCTAGTAGACATCAACGAGGCAAGAAAAGTTATAAAGGTCTGATATTAGCCTAAAATAAAAGAAGCACCTGTTTGACCAGGTGCTTTTTTGTTTCATTGTTCTTAATCGACATACCAAGAATCAATTTTATATTCTCTGGAAAACAATTGTTTCTTTCTAAACTTAATAAGCATCTCTATCGTTTTATTTTTCAATTTGTCGAAGAAACCTTTCCAATCACAAACCGTAATCCACCATCTTCCATGTATGCCGTCATAATTTTTGTTCCGTTTTTTATAATATTGAAGCGTCATTTTTTATCCTTTCTAACTGTCTGTTGATTTTAAAAGTAATCGCTTCTGAAATATCCTTTTCATTTACACCTTCAAGAAATACAATCTGGTTAATCATTATGATTGTGTCGGCTAATTCTTCTGTCAGATGTTCCCTGTATCCATCATAAGTTCCACCTTTGGCAAGATACTTAGCTAACACCTGCGACAGTTCATTTAGTTCTTCTATTCCTTTTGCTATCTGTCTAGGTTCTGCATAATGAATAGCAATCTTTTCTAACTGCTGTTTTATTTCGTCATTTACAAAAAACATTTGTCTATCTCCTTTCTAAGCAACCTTGTCAAAAATATTGTGTTCGTATTGTTCCTTTTTCAAAAGCTTTTCAGCCTTTACTCTTTCTTCATGCGCACGGACTTTCGCCATATATTCATAGCGTCTTGTCTGTGCCTCCGCCGCTTTAAGGTCAAGTTCGTGCTGTTTTTTCCAGCCATCCATATATTCTTTAAGAGTCT
>CAJOQX010000035.1 GCA_905236865.1 Candidatus Rifleibacteriota bacterium | reverse complement strand
TGGAACATCGTCTTCCAATGAAGCCTTATATAGCTTAGAAAATTCTATAAGCATTTCTCTAGCTTCATTAATATTTTCCATTTTATTATTCATATTTTTATTAAATTGAACAAAAGCTTTATCCATTTCTTCAAGCTTTTTCTGATAAGATTTAAGCTTGTTAAAGCCATTTTTAATCAATTCCATTCTTTTGCTTATTTTCTTTGCTGCTAATTCACAATAAAGAGCATGAGATTCTCTGTTATATTTATTTATAGCAGCCAAAGTAGCAGCACGATTGTTATAATCTGTCTTATCCTGTTCCAAATTTGAAATCTTATTCATTATTTTTTCGTCATCTTCATAATCAGAATTAAAATTTTCTACAGAACCAACAAGCTGATCAAAAACTGGTCTGATTTGTGTCATTAATTCTATTTTATATTCACTGACTTTTTGCATAAGCTCGCTTCTTTTTTCCATTTCAGAAGATTGCTCGTCTGTTAATTCCCCACCTCTGAAATTTTCAGGAAGCCCATTCATACGGTTGACCTTAGCCATATTTTGCTGTGTTACTTTTTTCATGAAATCAGAATTATTATAATTCTGCATCATTTTCATTGCCAAAGCAATCTTTGCAGGGTTATTGTCATCCATATTTTCTAAAGCCGACAAGTCAGACTGAGAAATATTCATCTTAGAAAGCATATCTTCTTGCGTTGTATTTTCATCAACCCCTAATTCTTTCATATTGTTCAATTCTTCTTCATTAGCTTCTCCATTAGCTTTTTCAAAAGCTTTCTCATATTTTTCAATATTATCATTTAAAGCTTTTAACTGAACTTCAAAAGGTTTATTGCTTTTAAGCTGTGCTAATACTTCTTTTTCATTAGGGAAAGATTTAATAGAGTTAAACATATCGCTTACACTTTGTGCATTAGCGTAAGTAGTCAATAAAACAAAACCTAACAAGAAATAATTAATCTTTTTCAATTTGTTGCCTCCGTTATTCTGTTTATAATTTATCACAATAAAGAATAATAAATAAATAGCAAAAATATGATACCAAGGCAAACAAATTTCTTTTCTGGATTGCCACATTGTCACTTGCCACGGCTCTTCGAGCCTCGCAGAGGTTGTGCTAAAACTAAATTTTAAGTCCAATTTAGAATGTACTAATTGCCTACACATTTGTCATAAAAAGGATAGCGTATGGGCTTTAGCCCTGAAAGCTATACGTTTATGACAATGGGTAGGCTACAAACAAATAAATACAAATTTTCATCAAATTACGAGTTTTAGCACAGCCTCTCGCAATGACGTATGCCTTGCGGTCTACTTCTCATCCCAGTTTATTTATTATTCCAGTTCTTTTCGTAGACTTCGTTAATCATATCACGTAGTCGAGTAACTGAAAGTTCCATTTTTTCAGCGACTTTGTATAACATGAAAACTTCTGTATCATCTATCTTACCATCTGCGGCTGCAATAGTAATAAGAAGTCTGATAAGATTTTCATCAAGTTTAATAGCCGTAGTATCAAGAACAAATTTAACAGGATCAGTGCTGTCTTGCAATCTACCTATTATTTGATTTAATTCATCAATGCTAATATTTCGAGCGTTTCTAATCTTATTAATAATTTCCATTTCCCTATTATCTATAACACCGTCAGCAAGCATCATAGCAACAGTTATACTGAGCAAATCCGTTCCTGAATAATAATCGAAAGCATTATAATCAATAGAACCACCATTTGACATTAAGTTTTGTTTTTCGGAAACAGCTATTTCTTCCTCAAATTCTTTTTCCGACTTTATTGCGTCATCCAAGTATTCACAAGCTTCCATATAACCAAAACCTTTTATTACATCATGCAACATCCAATCTTTACTGTCATCATTAAGTGCAGAATTACAGTATTCACAAGTATTAGAACTTAAATCATTAGACTCAGAAGCACCACAATTAGGGCAATGTGAGCTACAGAAGCATTTTCCTGGGTCTGAAATAACTCCTTTCTTACGTCTTAGAACAAAGATTGTTTTATTTAAAACATCTGAATTATTGGATACAG
>CAJOQX010000034.1 GCA_905236865.1 Candidatus Rifleibacteriota bacterium | reverse complement strand
CTAGCTATTTCGTCTAGCAAACGCATATTCTTTTTATGAACATCGTTATGACTGATGATTGTACTAATTAATATTGCATCAGCACCTGTTTCTATAGCAGCATCAACCATCTTTGCTACAGGAACAGAAGTTCCTAAATAATGGTATTTAACGCCGTATTTTTCAATACCGCCATGTTTTATGTCAAGTATTTCACGAATTCCTACGGAATGCTCGTCTTCGCCGACAGTGCCAGCAACTACTTTCAAACCAAGCTTCTTAACAGCGGCTTTTATTTCGTCTTCGTCTAAAAGCTCATCTTTTGGTGGAATCTTTATTTTAGTTCTATCAATAGCAATAGAAGTTTTGCCTTTAACTTCAACAAAAGTACCTTCGCTAGGATGCATTACTTGAGCATTTACTATTTCTGGAGTATCTAAGCCCATTTTTGCAGCCAATTCTAAAGCAGCAGCTTTGGCTATTTCTATTTCTTCAGGAATGAAAACCTGTATTAGAACAGTGCCATCGCCAGCCCACTCTGTTTCAGGCATTATCATATTGCCTTTTCTAAATTCGGCTGATTTTTCTAATCTTATATTGCAGTTGTCAGTCTGGTCTATTTCGTCAATATAAGCTATTTTATCGTGTTTGCAGAGAGTGCAACCGCCGATTAAATCACAAGCTTTTTTAGTTCCTTCTGGCAAATGATTTTCTCCATAAACGCTACAAACAGGAGCTAAATAGTCGTCATCACGCTTAACTATTGTATCAACGCCAACACCACCACGGCTGTCACGAGCAATACCATCGCCATTTCTTTCTGGATAATGGGCAGAATCAACGAAAAAGCCTTTTTCTACTGATGCGAAGTAACCGCCATTATCTAAAATTTCTTCCAAAAAACAAACAGCTCTTTCTTTTATATCACGAACCATTTCGCCTAATGGACCGTCACGCTTGATTTGAAGCAATTCTTTAATGCCGTCTAAGGCGTTAAGGGTTTGTTTAGCTGTTTCTATACCTCTGATATTATTATAGTGCCAGGGAACGTTTCTTCCTTCATCAGGAGTGATAGTGCTTTGAATGTCGGCAGAAGTTAAGGCAGAAATCAAAGTGTCTATAACATGAGTTCTAGTGGCTTCTTCAATGTCAGCTTCGATGTATCTTGTATTTTGCTGTGCCCTAAATTTATATTCGCTGAAAATATCTCTTAAAGCTACAGCATAAGGTAAGTCATACCATAACTTTGGAGTTGGCGGAGCACAAGGAGGAACAGTAGAAAGACCTATGTGGCTTTTTGGCATTCCGACAGCAACAGAAAATGCACAGTTGATTCCGTGTTGAACAAGAAGTTCTGGCATTACTGACCAACCTTCTTTTGCTGTGGCGTTTGCGTTATGAGCCCCGTCAATCTGGAATATTTCTGCGTCAGCCATTACTTTTTTTGCACTTGCTGCGTCAACGAAAGAACGATACATATTTACGTTTCTGTATAAAACATTATATTGTGGGTCCTGGTGAGCACCGTTAATTCCTTCTTCTGCAAATAATACAGCTACTTCTGGACCAGCAACACCTGAAACGTAAGAATGGAAGTTGATTTTTCTGCCAACTTCATCTTCAATTAAATCGCAAGCTTTACGAGAAGCTCTGATTTGCTTTCTTGTAATTGGAACACCACCGACACCTTCAGGAGTTCCTTCTAGCAAACCGTCAATATGGCTCTGACCAGTAGTTCTAATAACCATAATGTGATCAGCACCATGCCAAGCAGCCATTCTCATACGTCTAATATCATCTTCAAAACGACCAGAAGCAATTTCTGTAGTAATGACAGGCATCGGTTGTGGGTCTATGTTGTTAAAATACTTGGCGGCAGGTAGTGGAACAGAATTAATCAACGGTTTGGAAACATTTTTATAGGTGAAAGGACCTATTTTTCCACCTTCTAGTTTTTCACGCCATACCCAGCCTTTTCTGCGTGGTGAGTAATGTTCCAAGTCTTTTAGAATTTCTTCTATATCAATTTTTTTATTTGGGTCTAGTTTGTAAGTCATGTCAATCTCCTTGGTTTAGTCTGAAAATTCTGTGATTAATTAAAATGTTTATAATTAAAAATCCCCCTGTCTACTTCGTAGACATCCCCCTTTAAAAAAGAGGGCTTTTTTTACTCCCCTTTTAAGGGGAGATGTTGAGCAATAGCGAAACAGAGAGGTTTTTAAAACATATTAATTAAATATTTAGAATAATCCTTGAAGTGCAGTGTCTTCTTCTGCAATCTTCTTAGCGGCTTCCTGAATACTGATTTTTTCTTTTTGAGATAGTTTCAGTATGACATGACCAGCGCCTTTTCCCAACAAACCTGCTTCGTTTATTTTCTTAACGAGAGTTTGTGTGGTAAGACTGTCAATACCCATTCTTAAAAGGACAGATCTTTCGATTGATGGCGAAGTATAGTTTTTGCCATACTCAACCATTGGCTCTACGATTTTGTTACAGAGTTCCCAAAATCTGTTCTTGAGTTCTTCATCACTAAGCTTATGTAGCTCAGTAAGACGTTTTTCATACTTTTTTAATCTGTCTTCAGTCATTATTCCTTTCCTTCCTTATTTCTTTCCTTATTTTCTATACTACACCACAATAAAAATAAAAACAACTCACTATAGCACTTTACATCAAGGCAAACGTAAACTTTTTCTTTTGTTAATGAGGCTAACATAGATTGCCACACTTCTTTCAGAGGCTTGCAGAAGCTGTGCTAAAACTCGAAATTTGATGAAAAATCAGTATTAATTTGTTTATAACCTACCCATTGTCATAAACGTATAGCTTTCAGGGCT
>CAJOQX010000033.1 GCA_905236865.1 Candidatus Rifleibacteriota bacterium | reverse complement strand
GATCGATTTTTATACGTAGCCCTTCGACCAACTACGAATGGCAGGTGGCAACTCACGCTCCCCGTCGAAACCAGGTCGCCCCCGATTTCAAAGAGTGGTGTTCGTAACCACTTTAATTAAAGTTTACTCATTTTTACTTATTAGTCAAGAGTTAAAGAGAAGTTTTTTTCTTATAACCATTGTTTAATTAGTTATTATTAGCTTTTTCCAAATTTAATTTCTTTAGATTAATTAAAAAGAAATTTTCTGTTTGTTTTATTTTTGGCTTAAAAAGGACGACGGACGACAATCAAACGTCGCATAGTAAAAGCTTCTTTGTCTTTTTCTTTATTAGCTTCTGTAATATCTTTAGAATAAACAGTCAAATCTACCCACATACCATGTTTTTCTATAATAAAATCTTCTTTTTCGCCTTTACCAGCATCAACAGCAAAATGTTTGAATTTCAATTCTACAAAATGTCCTTTGGCAAAATAATTATCAAATATTTTATTGCCTTCAACGTGACGATGTACTCCTTTTTGTGGGTCAGCATAATCATAACTGAAAATCATCCTACCTGAATCCACACTATTACTATCAAAAACCCAAAGTGCCCCATTACCCTCATCATTCCAATCAGGATTAATAATTTCAGTAGCTCTTGATAAGTCATATTCAATTTGAGACATAAGGATATTGGCAGTTTCCATATTGTCTTGGTGAGTGAGACTTTTAGCAGAGTCTTTTAAACCAGAAGTTAAAAGATTCATAACACCTACTAAAAGTATAGAAGAAAGAATAACACCTATTAATACTTCAATTAAAGATACGGCTTTCTTTTTTATATTCATCTTTCAGGTATCATCCCAGTCATAGTAATTTTAATTGGATTAGGCTTATTAGACTCTTTCCATTCAACAGTAACAGATATAAATTTATATTTATAAGCCCAATTATCGCTACTAAATTCTTCTATATTAACTTTAGGAGTAAAATTTAAATTCTTAAAAGCTTCAAAATTTTTGCCTAAATCACTTAAATCTACTTTAAATTTCTTATCTTCGCTTTCTAGAACAATAGATTTTAAATAATCATCACTATTAGGTTGTTTAATTTCGTCATATTGCTTCAAATTATAATAAGCAATGATATTAGCAGCATATTCTCTTGCCAGAATTTCATTTCTATTATGGATTGTTCCTTCATTTCCTTTAGATAAAAGAGTAAAAATTGGAACAAATATAACTGCCATAACAATACAAGTAATAGCAATTTCTATAAATGAAAAACCTTTATTATTTATTTTTTTATAAAACCAAATATTCATTTCAAAGCGATTTAGGATTATCTTTTATATTAATCATAAGCATAGGAGTTTCGGAACGGTCTTCTTTGGGGTTTACTTTATCTTTATAAAATGGAATAGCAGAAAGATTTTTATTATAAATTAAATTCAAACCTCTTCTTAAACCAGCTTTTTCTATAATTTGCTTTTGTTTTTTAACCCCCAAATTTTGCAAAACAATATTTCCATGTATATCCAAAGTTACATTTTTTCTATTTTCATCTTCTAAATATAAGTAACCATTTCTAGCAATCAAGGAAGCGTAAACTTTTGTTACTTTAGAATTAATTTTTATATTACCTTCACAATCACCTTGTCCAAGAGCAATTAAAGTAAGGTGACTGTCGTTATCAGAAATAATATCATCATCAATAGAAAAACTACCCTTTGAAAGAATTATTCCTCCATGTGAAAGCATTTTATTATTCTTTCCAAATTTAAGCGGTAATACAAAATCATCACTTAATTTATCAGAATCAATATAAAGCCAACCATTAAAATCTAACCCTCCTTCTTTTTCAAGCAAAATACCTTTTGTTTTTAATAAAGTAAGAAAAAGCTTACCAATATCAATACCATCATCAATTACTATAGAGTCTTTTTCATCTCCCTTTTCTTTTTCACTTCCCAATGGCAAAAATTTAATAAAATGAGCTATTCTTCTTCCCTCAGTAGCATTTATAGATAAAGTTTGGGTAGCTAAAAATAAACTTAAATCTGTTAAATCTTTTACATCTGAATAAATAGAAGCATATTTAGCTTCATCAGTATTAGGAATTCTAACAAAAATATCCTCTTTTGAATTTTTATCGCAAAGCGCTTCTAACTCTTTGTCAGTAAAAGAATTCTCGAAAGGATAACAAATATCTCTTTTGAAAGCATAAGTATAATCGTTATTATATGGAATTGCCTCTATTCTAGAACCATAACCTAATTTATAAAGCATAAAAGTCAAGTCATCACCATCTATATTTTCATGTTCATAAACCTCTTTGAATGCAATTAAATCAGGATCACAATCTTCATCGTCTTCATTTGAGGCAACAGAAAATTCAGAATCAGTTTCATAATAATTAAGAACATGAAAAGGTTCTTCATCATCATAAGATTTATAAATTCTTATAGAAGCAAACATAGAATCGACATAACCCAATACAAGAGTCGGAGAAAAAATACCTCTACAAAACATCTCGTCAGTTCCATAAAGCTTAAATATAGAATTACGATTATTTTTTTTAAAATTCTTATTACCAAGATATTCAGAATACTCGGAATAATTAGAATCAGGATCGTTATCGTTACAAATTCCTAAATTAGCACAAAAAACTCCTTTTTCTTCACCCCAATCAGGAGAAGCTAATTTTTTGAAATAACCACCATCTTTTTCTGGTTTTTTATAAAAATGAAAATCTTCCCCAAATTGCCCCATATTACCAATTTCAGAATCAGTATCACCACAAGCTATAGATAACTTGATGGGAATTTCCATGGAACCACCACCTATGTACACAAATCCACGTGTATCATTTACCAAACCCTCATAGGAATCAGGTCTTTTTGAAGATTTTTCTTTTTCTTTGTCTTCTTCTCCATTATTGTTTAATATCCAAGGTTTAACAATATTTTCACTATTGTTTAAAGTTCCATTAACATCAGTATCTATAACATTAAAACGGCGAGTATTTTTTAAAGTAGGTTCTTTGTCTCCCAAAGCTTTTTCTATATAAAGAGTAAACTTTGATAGAACTGGAATAATATTAGCAACAACCTTTATATCTGAAGCAAATTGATATGGTTCTACAATATAATCTTTTTGCCCAGCTTTTTTATATTGGATTTTGAAATTAAATTTTACTAAACCTGTTTTTTCTCTTGGATAAGGAATAGTAGAACTATATGTGCCTACTTCTATTGCTTTCAAATCACTAAGTTCCCAAAATATTTTATCTTCAACTATACTAACATTTTTTAAGTCTGTTTCATTTTGCAATGTATAAATCATAGATTTACCAGAATTACTAGTAATATCAAAAACTTTAACATTAATTTCGCCTTTTAAGTCTTTTTTATTTTTATGGTCATAAGGATATAAAAAAGCTTGTCTTATTTTTGGATCTCCATCAGGCTTTCTTAATTCGCTTTTTAAGTAATGAACAGACAGAACGGCAAGAGAATTAGCAAATTCTTTTGCATAAGAAGACTCACCTAATTTCTGAACAAAATACTGTCTACTCATAGTTGTCTTCATAAAAGAACCTAAAGCGAAAAACAACAGAGTAGCTATGCCCATAACTACTAAAAATATATTGCCTCTTTTAGATTTAATCATAATAAAACTTAATTAGAATATAAAAACTAGTTACTTAAAATAGCTAATCCATATCGATATCTGTTGTAGCCGATATATCAATAATATTTCCAGTATAATTTCTTTCATTATTTTTCATTTTTTTTATTTTTACTTTTTTAGCACTTTTTTTTAATTTTGGAACCTTTGGCTGATCTTCTGAATCGTCATCGTTAGTATCACTTTTTGATATTACTTCCACATAAGGACCTGAGTAGACCCAACCTGTGACTCCTTTAAAAGTAGTCTTAAACCAAGCTCCAGAAGTAGCTTTTATATCAAAAACATCATCTTTCCATAGTTTTACAGACCAACTAGCTCTATCACTTTTTGAAGTGGGTTTTTTTCTAATAATTAAACCATTCTTAACAGCTGAAGTAACCTTACCTTGAGTTGGAATAGCAGCAGATAAAGTATAAGGAAATATTATAGAAAACACTAAGAGCAGCAATAAAGTCTTTTTCATAAAAAACTCTTTCTATTTTGGCATTTCAAAAGGAACTATTTCAAAATTACCGTTAGGAGCTTCACCAAAATTGCATTTACCAATGTAGACATCGGTATAGTCGAGATGGTCAATAAATCGATTCATAACCAATGGTGCAAGTAGTTTTCCGCTAGCTTTCACTTTACCATCTTCTAGTCCAACTCGAACTATATTAAAATAACCTTCAAAACCTGAAATTGGGGTATAAGTAATTACAGCTTCACCAGCAACATCATCAACCCACCAAAGTTCAGGATTGTTCATTTCTAAATCAATGGTCTTTGATTTTATAACATTACCGTCAACATCTGTCGCTACCAATATATTTTTATTTTCTTCATTAAAGTAGATTAAACGATAGAGATAGTCTTCTTTACCAGCTACAGCCATTCCAGACCATTCCCAATTCTGATCGCTACAATAGTCTCCATTTTCATCATATATATAAATTCTTTTAGTAGCTTTATCTGCAACAAACAAATGTCCGCTTCTTCCTACTTCGACTCTAAAGAGCTGACCGAATTCTTCGTCAGATAACTCTGCTAGGATTTCACCATCTGCAGAAAACTTTAAAAGTCTGTTTTCTTGACTATCAGCCACCCACCAAGCTTTTAAATCACCATATTCGCCTAATACTGGAGCAAAATCTTCAATAAAAATATTAGAATTTGGAAAACCATCTTTATCAATTGTATAAGCCTTTTCCCCATCAGGTATGACAGAAAACTCTGAAACAAGCTTACCTTCGCTATCATACTGCATTAACTTTCCGCCAACAGTATCAGCTACCCAAGTTTTATCTCCGACCAATCTGAAAGACAAAGGTCCAAAAGGAACAGGTTCTTCAAGATCTTTATATTTGTTATTATTTATAAAATCAACTTTGCCACTGCCTTCACCATAAGGAACAGAAAGACCAGCCCAAAGAGTTGTTGATGAAAAAAGTAAAAGAGATGCCAATAAACAAATAGAATAATTTTTCATAAATTCACCTCTTCAAAACTCAAGCTTTTCTATAAACACCATAAAGTGTCTGATAAGTTGCAGAATGTAATCTAGGACGTTTCTGGCTAGAAGAGTTACTCATAGCTTGAACATTATTTCCACTTTCCATAATAATTCCAACATGAGAAGGAGCATTTTTAGATTTTCTGCTACCCTGAGTACCTTTCCAAAAAATAACATCACCAGCTTGATAAGGTGGAACTTTTACTTTTTTCCAACCAGCTTTTTTTAGAAGAGCTTCAGTTCCTTCACAACTTAAATTAATTGAATTTAGAGCTCCAGCATTTTTTAATACTGTTGTAGCAACCTGAGCACACCCATATCTACCACCACATGTATTAGAATCATAAGGGAATGAACCAGATTTTGAATATTTTTTAACTAATTTATTAGCTTCTTTAACTATTTTTTTCTGTAATTTTGATTTTTTGCTATTATTATTTTTCTTTTTGTTATTCTTCTTCTTACTATTCTTTTTATTCTTATTTTTCTTATTCTTTTTACTTGTTACTTTTTTCTTACCTTTATTTTTTTCACTACTTGTCACCTTTGATTTACTACTACTAGTATTAGTTAAAGTAATATTATCAGTTGGATCGTTAAAAACAACATATTTATAATTATTGGTTTTTGTAGTAGATTTAACAGTATCCTTATCTTTATCGTTATCATCATCATCTTTTGTGTTTGTAGTTGTTGCAACATTAGTAGAACGTGAATTTGGCTTATCAAAAACACATTTTGCATAAACCCATCCACTACCTTTGTCGCTATCTATTTCATACCAATCGCCTTTTCTATCTACAATTTCTATTTCTTCGTTGTTGCCTAACTCGGCTAGAACTTCGCCAAAAGGTTCATCTCTCAAAGCCAAATAAGAAGATACACCAACATAAGCCTTACCATTTGGTAAAGTAGCTAAATTACCCTCTTCTTTTTTATCAGTATCTTTAGTTGATTTAGATATTTCGTCTGTTATAGCTTCCACAGCAGAACCAATATTTTTTTGAGCATCTTCTAAAACATTTTCAGCTGTTTTTTTTACATTTGAAGCAGACTTACCTAAACGAGGAAGTGCTGCCAACAAAGTTGAAACTCCAAGCAAACAAGAAAAAACTACAGAAAATAAGACGAATTTCTTCACAATCTTCTCCTTTTCTAATAGAACCAAAGCACAACATCTATATCAATTTAGTTTAACTATAATCTTAATGTTAATATATGTCAATTATTTACTAGTATTACCATTAAGATTAGAAGTCTTTTTACTAGCACCTTTTCTTAGCTTAACTTTATGAATTCTAAATGCTTTCAAATATATATTAGAAATAGTCCAATATTTTCCTTTCCAGCAAGCTAGTTGTTCCATTTCAGCTCCGCTACCTAGTTGATTAGCAGAAAAAGTATATGTTCGTATATATTTACCATTCAAATCATAGCATCTAATATAGTTTTTATAAGGACTGACATTCTGGTTTGTAGAAACATAAAAAATATTAGCCCCATCGCAAGTAAAAGTCTGTGGTGTCCAAGAATTTTCATAAAAAGGTTTATTAACTTTTATCTTCTTTACCAGTTTAAAATTAGAGTCAAAACAAGCATAAGACTGCTTTCCCCACTTAACAAGATACATATCATTGGTTTTATCGTAAGTTAAAGCACTGATTTTAAAAGGCACTTCTACCTTTTTTCCATTTCTTCTCACCCATTTAGTTTTAATTATGTTGCCTTTTTTATCTTTAAAATAAATTTTATTCTGCCCACCTAAATTAGAAGCATCAAATTCATATATCCAAGGCATTAAATCAGAACAGGGAGCTGAATATATTTTTTTAGTATTTGGATTATAAGTTAAAGAATTACTATGTCCAATATTTCCAATAGCCTTTCCTTTAACAGAATCTTTATCTTTAATTTTGATTTTTAATAATTTAGTTTTTTGAGAAGCATAAGTTTTATTTCCATGATCGGATGTTACTAAAGCGACATACCAATATTTACCATCTGTACAAAAACCTTGAATAAAGCGATAGTCTATGCCATTTTTATCCCATTTACTACCAACTTCCTTATAATCTTTTTGTGAAACTTTAACTTCATTAGGTTTTAATAATTTTTTTAAGCTTTTATCAGTGTTGATAACTACTTTATTTTTCTTATCTTTGTTTTTGTCTGTATTTTTCTTCTTATCTTTATCTTTGTCTTTTTTCTTATCTTTATTATTTTTATCCTTATCCTTGTTTTTGTCTTTGTCTGTATCTGTATCTGAAGCAGCAGAAACATTATCGTTCTTTTCTGTTAATTTAGTAACAACCTTAGGACATACAATTTGAGCAGTTACTTTATCAGAAGCATCAGGGCTAAAAACTATTCCGTCATCTTCTTCTACAATATCCAATGAAACAGCATTTGAATCATCATCATCACTAGTAATTTCTTTTTTACTATCTTCGCTATTTACAGAAACTTCATCTTCATTTCTATCATTCTCGTCGTTATCATCATCTTCTTCAATACAGGAAAGAACATCTTTAGAAATATATGCAAAAGAATCTTTATATTTAATTATATAATTAGAATTATCTTCGCTTATTACTTCAACTTCAGTATCTTCTTTCAAAGTGCCTATTATTTCACCTTTAGCGTTATAAATATCTGCTTCTTCCTCTAAAACTGCTTCTTTTGGAAAAGGATCGTTTTCATCATTTAGTTTTAAATAATCTTTCTTTACAAAACCATTACCAGCAGAAGTTTCAATTTCATAATAGTTGTCTATTTTATTTATTACTTTTACTTCGTCAAGATTATTCAAGTATCCTACTATATTTCCATAAGGCTTATCTTTCAGAGCAATACGTCCATCATCAAGTCTATCAGTGCTATCACTCGCCTCAACTATATCTGATTCTATTTCGCTTTTTTTCAAATCAGTTTTAACTGTCGCATTTGAAGCAGATTTTCCCAAGCGAGGTAAAGCAAAAGAATCAGAAAAACCTAAAAGAGAGAAAAATATAAGTAAAGTAAGAAGTTTTTTCATAATACACTCCTAGAATAACAGGATAAAAAGAAATAAACGTAATATCACTTAACGATAATAATAAAATTAGAATAAGTCAATTATTATTAATATAGCATATAATGACGTAAAAAGGTTTGCCATACTACGTTATTATGAGGCATTTCAGGTCATTAATTTGTATTGGACAATCACCAATTCAAAACAAAAAAAAAGTGACCATAAGGTCACTTTTTTTGTTTGTGAAAAAATAAGCTGTTTAAGGCAACTTATAGGGAACAATTTCAAAATTGCCTTCTGGAGCTTTGAAGTAATTACATTTAGAGATATAAACATATCCATATTCTGAACGGTCAATAAAGCGGTTCATTTTAATAGGAGCTGTAATTTCGCCTTCACCTCTAACGACCCCATCAAGACCAACGCGAACTACTTTGTAAAAACCTTTAAAACCATCTCCTGGAGTATAAGAGAAAACACATTCACCTTTTTCTTCATCTACCCACCACAATCTTGGATTTAAAGTATTATTAACTTTAAGCAATTGCGTCTTAACTACTTTACCTTTCAAATTTGTGCATACCAGCATATTTTTTCGTTCTTCGCTAATATACATTAAACGGTAAAGTTTTTCGTCAGCACCAGCTACAGCCATTCCAGACCATTCCCAATTGATATTATCTACCCACTTACCTTCTGATGTAAAGATAAAAATAGAGCGAGTAGCTTTATCAGCAATAAACAAATGACCTGCTTTACCAACTTCTATTCTAAACGGTTGCCTAAATTCATCGCAATTAATTTCAGCGATTTTATTTCCATCTAATGAAAAATTAAGTAACTTTCTAGAAGTTCTATCAATAATCCACCAAGAAATAAGTTTCCCTTCAGAATCGTAAACAGGAGCAAAATCTTCTATGTACATATTACGTCGAGGTACATTATATTTTTCGTCTATAATATAAGATTTAAGATTCTTAGGTAAAACAGAAAATTCAGTGAGAAGCTTTCCACTGGAATTATATTCCATAAGTTTGCAAGCATTGCTATCTGCGATCCATATTGAATCACCTACACTTCTAAATGAAGCAGGTCCACTAGGATAAGGGTCACCCAATTTAGGAAACCTTATGTAGTTAAAATAATCAACTTTACCAGAACCTTCTCCATAAGGAACTGCAACGTCTCCAAAAACAACATTAGTAGAAAAGGCTAATAGAGATGCTATTAGCAAAGATTTAAACTTCATTTATAAAAAACCTCTATATTAAAGCTTACGCATAACTTTACAAACAGTCATATCATCAGCATCGCAATATACAGGCATTCTATCACTAGACGAATTATTCATTGCCTGAGCAGAGTTTCCAGAATTCATGATAATACCAACGTGTGAAGGACCAGGACAATAAGTTTCCCAAAATACAACGTCACCAGCCTGATAGGGTGGCCAAGAAACAGAAGTCCAACCTGCATCTTCTAGTAAACTAATAGTACCATCACAATTCAAACTAGCATAACCCAAACCGTCTTCTTCAGCAACTGCTTCAAGAACACCTGCTGCAACTAATACAGAAGTAGCAACTTGTGCACAACCAAGGTTTCCACCTTCAGTGTATTCGTTATATGGGTAAGATTGATACCCCTGATACTTATCGTGAATCTGTTGAGCAGCTTGAACAACTTTACCTTGGACGCTATCAGCATCTACATTAATAACCACTTCAGAAGTAGTAACAGTTCCACCGTTATCGCCATTGCTTCCTCCTGTAGGATCATCTGGATCATCGCCATAATAAGCTTTACCAGGAGAGCTAAAAATATATCTAGCATGACAATAACCAGTACCAATAGAAGTTTCACAAATATACCAATCTCCGTCACGACCAGTGATTGTTACCTGTTCGTCATTGCAAATAGCTCCATTAATAGAACCCCATGGAGCAGTTCTGACATTTAAGCCACCAAAAGCACCAACATAAGCAGGACCATTTGGAAGAGTCGCTAAACCAGTGTTTTCTTCTTCTTGTTCTTTCTTTTCTTTTTCTTCTTCTTTTTTAGTTTTAGAATCTTTAGAATCTTCTTCGTTTACTTGAACAGTAGCAGTAGCTGTATCTACTTCAGAAGACACCACTTCGTCTAATTCAACCTTAGTATCACTAACAGTCTTATCCCATGGAGATTCCCCAAAACTAGGAACAATTTCAAATGAAGCTACTAGAAATGTAACTAGAAAAATAGAAAGAAACTTTTTACTTCTCATAAAAAAACACCTCATTATGTACAAGATTTTCAAAATAATTATACACATTATATTAATATACTTAAAGTAAAAAAAAAAGTTTTTATATTTTTCAACAGGATTTAGTAGCAAAAAAATAGCAAATAATATCAAAAAATATTATTACGAAGCATAACAAGGCGTTTCAAGGTAAAAGGTTCTTCGGTAACTGTTTTTTTATTCTTTGAAGAAACAGTTAATTCAACCCACATACCATCACGAAGTCTAGAAAAATCTTTATTTCCAGTATTTAAAGCAATATGGATAAAACTTATATCAACATTATTTTCTTTTGCAAAAATAGTTTTATTTAGAATTTTGCGATGGTTTTCATCTTCGTAAACAACTCTAGCAATACCGTTAGAAACTTTTTCATAAAAAACATATACAGGGGTATTTTTTCCAGAAGCCATATAGTAAAATTTCCATTCGGCTTTATTGTTTTTTTTATTATAATCTGGACTATTAATTTTAGTAGCTCTTAATAGATCATACTCTATCTGTGACATAAGTATAGAAGCTGTTTGCATATTAGCTTGATGAGCCATACCTTTAGCAGAACCTTTCATGCCAGAAGCAAAAAGATGCAATAAAGCAACCAGTAAAACAGCCCCAATAGCAATAGCTATTAATAACTCAACTAATGTTATAGCTTTTCGTTTTATAATCATCGTTCACTTATAATTCCATTTAATGTTACATTACGTGGTTTTAGTTCATCTGGTTGTTGCCATTCTACCTTTACAGTAATAAGTTTATATTTGCAAGACCATTTGTCACTACCATCAAAATCTTTTATAGTAATAGTTCTTGTAGCTATTTTATTAAAATAATCTTCTGTAATATCTAAATTTATTTTATTATCTCCAGCAGTTATTTCATACACATCACCATTGGTTATTATTTTATCAGTTACTGCTTTTAAAGAGTCATCATCAAACTCTTTAGCATTACAAAAGGCGATAATATTAGAAGCATACTGTTGAGCTAATATTTCGTTTCTATTACGGAAAGTTCCAGAAGTTCCTTTAGACATAAGAGAGAAAATAGGAACTGACAAAAGAGCCATAATTCCAGTCACAATAGTTATTTCAACAAAAGAAAAACCCTTTATCTTATCAATTATTCTTTTCATTAATCTATCATCTCTACATCATTTTTTAAATCAATCATTAAAAGAGGATATTCAGAACGAATTTTATCAGTAGCATCTTTATTATAAGGTTGTGCAGAAAGAGAAGGATTATAATCTAGATTCATCCCTCTCTTCATAGCATTCAAACCATCATTACCGCTATTTATCTTTTTCATAACCATATTGCCTTTTATAGCCAAACTATTACTATTTCCATCACCTTCAAGTTTAACTTGCCCTGTTTTAGAAATAAGAGAAGCATCAATTCGTGTTGCACTACTTTCAATATTAATATCACCATTAAGAGCTATAATAGTAAAAAGTGAACTATTACTAGACTCTATATTGCCTTTAATAGAAATATTACCATCTGAAAGTATAATACCACCATTAGTAATTGTTTTATATTTATTGAAATCTAATTTAAAATCAATTCCCTCTGCATTATCCAAATACATCCAACCATCAAAATCCAAATTATTTTCTTTCAATATTCCTTTAAACTTTAAATATTCAATGAAATTTTTATC
>CAJOQX010000032.1 GCA_905236865.1 Candidatus Rifleibacteriota bacterium | reverse complement strand
TGTTGATGAAGCAACTGCTCGCAAAGCTGCTGAATCAAGTGAAAAAGTCAAGAGATATCTTGATGGTATGCAGGTTGTCAAGTTTATTTTTGTTCCGAAGAGAATGATAAGCTTCGTTGTAAAACCAGCTAAGTAATAAAAAAGCCGCTTAGATAAAAATCTAAGCGGCTTTTTTATTACTTGTGATTGTTTTTATCTAATTTTATTTAGATTTGTGGTATAATTATGCATATTTTTAACAAGGGTTTATTTCATGGATATTAGTTATTTATTGTTTTTACAAAATTTAAGAGATTCGACTAACCATATTCTTGATAAATTTTTTGTTTATGTAACTGGTTATGGGGAAATGGTTTATTTGCTTCCTATTTTTGCTTTAGTTTATTGGTGCATAAATAAAAAAGCAGGGGAATTTATGTTTATTTCCCTAGCTTTTTCTCGAATGATTAATGGTTTAATAAAAATTATTGCTTGTGTTTATCGTCCTTGGATAAGAGATGCTAGAGTATTACCTATCGACAATGGAATAAAAACAGCCACAGGTTATTCTTTTCCCAGTGGTCATACAACAAACGCTACAGCTATTTTTGGTGGTTATTCTGTATTTCAGAAGAAAGATTCAAAGATTTTGAAGATATTGTTGTGGGGTTTAGTTATTTTAGTAGGTTTTAGTCGCAATTATATAGGTGTACATACTCCACAAGATGTTATAATGGGCTTTTTATTCTCTGTAGGTGCTATTTTTGGCACTATGAAACTTTTTGAAATTCTTAACAAAAATGAAAAGAACGATATTTGGATTGCTGTTAGCGGTTTGATTATATCAATATTAATAATAGTTTTTGCTACTTTTAAAAGCTATCCAATAAATTTAAAACCTATTGATAACACTGAAATACAAACGACCACAACTAGTTATATGAAATTAGCAGAAATAAATAAAGAAATAGCCAAAAAATCAATAGTTAATCCTAAAGATATGGTTTTAGATTTATATAAAAATATTGGATATGTATTAGGCATCTTCCTTGGCTGGATAATAGAAAGAAGATTCATTAAATTTTCTACAGATGGAACAACAGAACAAAAAATTTTGCGTTTTCTTGTTTGTTTTATATTAATGCAGATTATGTTAAATATTATTTGTCCATTAATAAAAGATGCTGGTCCTAAAGTTTATACAGAACCGATAATATCGTTTCTAAAAACTTTTTATATAATATGTATCGCTCCTATAATTATAAAATTAATGCAAAAATTTGAAAATTAAGATTGATGAAGCAAGATTTTTTATTGTTTTGGGTTAAAGGAAGAAAACAATGGAAAAGAAATATAAAAATAATGGGAAAAAATTTATTAACAATAAAGAAATTGTTAATAAAAAAGAGTTCAAACAAAGTATTTCAAAGACTCATTTTAATAAAGATAGAAAAGAAGTAAAAAAAATAAATGAAAATTCAGAAATACTATATTTAAAGGGAAGACACGAAGTTATTCAAGCCCTAGAAAGTGGACAATCTTTAAAATCTATATTTATTTCTTTATCTGTAAAAGGGGTTATTATAAGCCAAATAAAAGAATTAGCTTCAAAACAGAATGTTCCTATAAAAGAATTATCACCAGATATTTTTGAAAAGAAGTTTGGCGAAAAGACTCAGGGAATTGCTGCTGAAGCTTCTGAATATGAATATACAGATTTTGACGAACTTATAAAAAAAGCGGAAAATGGAAATCAAGTTATTGTTGCCTTAAACCAGGTAGAAGATGCTAGGAATCTTGGGGCAATTGTTAGAACGGTTGAGGCAATGGGCTGTGATGGTGTTATAATTCCTAAACATCGCTCTGCTGGAATGACAGAATGGGCTATTAGAACAGCGCAAGGAGCTGCCTCTTGGCTTTCTGTTGCAAGAGTAAATAATCTGAGTGATGCTTTAGAAGAATTAAAAAAACATGGCTATTGGGTAGTGGGGCTTGATGGAAGTGCTTCAAAACAACTAAAAGATGTAATGTATGATTCTAAAGTTGTTTTGGTTGCAGGTGGAGAAGATGTTGGATTAGGTGATAGAGTTAAAAAATCTTGCGATGATGTAGTCAAGATTCCGATGGCTGGGCACACACCATCATTGAATGTGTCTGTTAGCGTAGCGATGGCACTTTATGAAATTCTACGCCAGAAGAACTTCTTTATTCAATCCCAATGATGTCAGCTCCGAAAACTTCCATTGCTTCAGAAACTTGAGGAGTCTTTTTGATTCTTTCTTTTGTTTCTTCGTCTATTTTAGCAATTTCTTCTTTCAAATCAACTCTTCTATTGACTATTTGATTTTGAGATTTTATCTCATCATTTGTCGTAGGGATTTTGTTATTTTCTAAAAGAATTTCAACATTTTTAACATTTGGCCATAATTCTTTTGCTGATTCTAAAATGATAGCAATGGATTTTTCTTCTTTTAATTTTGTATATGCAAAAGTCTGATTAAGTGTAAGAATTAATTTTTCATTTTCAATTTTTAATGATGCTTTTTGCATAACTGCATAAATTACAGGTTCTGATTTTTTAGAAATTATATCTCGCAGCTTAGATAAATCAGTGTTTAAGGTTTTTATACTTGTAGCAGGCAATTCATAATTAGGACCAATATTTTTTGAAAAATTAGTTTCTTTTCTTATTGGGGTAATATTATTTACAGATGAATTCAATTGTGGTCTGTTGGAAACGGAAGATGAAGGAAAGGTGGCTAAGCGTCCTGAAACTTGATTACCAATAGCAAGCCTTTTTAATCCTGCAACTTTTTGTTCTAATTCTTCTATTCTTTTTTCTAATGCTTCTGATGCAAATATTTCATCGCCTAATGCAAGTTTTATAAGTTCTGACTCTAATAAAATTCGTGCTTGTAATGAGCTTCTTAAAGTCATAAGTATCCGTTCTACTCTAGTAACGCTTCCAATTAAATATCTGACGTTAATTGACTTTATTTGCTCTAAAATTTCGTTAATTTGTTCTATTGGTAGGTCTAATATTTGATTTGCATTAGAATCTATTTTTAAAAGCATACATCTTCTAATATATTCTAGTAAATCTTTACCTATTGTTAAAGGTTCATAACCTTTTTCATACAATTCGTTCAATACTTTTACCAACGAAGATAAATTATGTGAATAAATAGAATCTGCAATTGATTTCAGCATTGTATAACTCAGTCTGCGAGTCATTTCTAAGACTTGGTCAAGAGTTATTTTATCTGAAATTGAGGAAGATGAAATTTGATCTAATATGCTTAGGGCATCTCTGAAACCACCTTCAGCACATTCTGCAATCATAGCTAAAGCTTCAGGTTCAAAATCAGGAAATTGACCTTCTTTATGTTCTATTGCAACAATTTCTTCTAATCTATTTTGAATTGTTCTACGAGAAACAGAATGAAAGTCAAAACATTGACATCTAGATATTATAGTAGCTGGAACTTTTTGTGGGTCAGTTGTTGCTAGAACAAAAATAACGTTTTCTGGAGGTTCTTCTAAAGTTTTTAAAAAAGCGTTAAAAGCAGAACCTGAAAGCATGTGAACTTCGTCTATTATATATATTTTATATTTGCCCTCCGCTGGTTTGTATTTGACTTTTTCTCTCATTTGCCTAATGTCTTCTACACCATTATTGGAAGCAGCATCTATTTCAACTATATCCATAAAGTTCATTTCTTCGATACGTTTACAATTATCGCAAACTCCACAACAGTCAGGCAAACCATTTTTATCTTTTTGTAAATCTTTACAGTTTAATATTTTTGCTAATAAACGTGCAGAAGATGTTTTACCTGTACCACGAGGTCCCGAAAACATATAAGCATGAGAAATTCTTCCTGTTGCTAAAGCAGATTGTATCGTTTTTGAAATGTGTTCTTGACCAGCTAATTCAGAAAATCTTTGGGGACGATACTTTCGATAAAGGTTTTGACGGGCAGGAACTGACACTATTTTACTCCATATAAAAAAAAAGACCTGTTACCAGGTTTGTTTGCGAGGCCGTGCCTCATCGAAGTGCATCTTAATAGCACGTTTCCAGAACATAATGCTCCGGTCAGGCACATCCACATCACCCGAAAGTGATCGTTTACCGCTGCTATCTTCCGATCCTGACGGAGTTCACGGACTTCCGCCGTGTGGAACCCATCCATCAACGCTTTCAGGACTGGCCGTTACTACCAAGAATACTCTTGACGAGACCCGACATCGGAAAGGGCGGGATTCGAACCCGCGATAGAGTTACCCCTATTCACGCTCTCCAGGCGT
>CAJOQX010000031.1 GCA_905236865.1 Candidatus Rifleibacteriota bacterium | reverse complement strand
TCTGTTTCAAATAGTAAATAAATATATGTTTCGATACCTATAATTTTGAAAAATTCTATCAATTATTAATCAGTCATGTTTTTCTATTGTTTTAAGAATTTGCAGAAGCATATGCTTTTTTTTGTTTGGAAGAGAAATAAATTCTTTGTCTTCTTCTGAAAGACTTATATTATTCCCAAAATCTCCAATTAAATCACCAACAGTCAAATTAAGAGCTTTTGCTAAAGGTTCTAGAGTTTCAACTTTAGGACAAGATATCCCGTTCAACCATTTAGATATAGCATTTGTTGAAACATTGCCCATTTTAGCTAGATCTTTCTGCTTAAGATTTCTTTCATTCATAATTTGATGCAATTTTATTTGAAGATTATTCATTTTTTTTTGTTATTGTAGCAGTCATAGACAGTGTATTATTGCTTAAAAACAATATCAAATATTACTTGTTGGTGATATTTGACAAAAATTAGCTATAGGTGATATAATACTTTTAATTAAAAACACAAAAGCTCCATTAGAGGAGCTGAATGTATTTAAGATAACAATATTATATAGTTAGTATTCCGTGCAACTTTGGCGAGATGACGGAATACTAAGGAATAAACACGTTAAACGTGTCGCAACCTGTGTACAATTATAGCACAGATTGGTTGATTTTACACGTTTTTCTTGTTTTCTATAAATTGATGTTTGGAATTCATATTGTTGTACTTTTGGTACATAAATGATTAACAAACTATTTGGTAAATAGAAAGAATGCAGAAGATTACAAGTAAAACAACACCAATCACTGGCGGATTCAGCCCACCAGATATTAATGATGAAGACATCGCTGAAGTAGTTTCTGCCCTCAAATCAGGTTGGATAACCACAGGACCTAAAACCAAAGAATTTGAACGCGAAATAGCAGTTTATTGTGGAACTTCAAAAGCTGTCTGTTTAAACTCCAATACAGCCTGTGCAGAAATGACCCTGCGCTTATTAGACATTGGCGAAGGTGACGAAATTATTGTACCAGCTTATACTTATACTGCTTCAGCTTCAGTTATTGCACACGTTGGTGCAAAAATTGTAATGGTAGATTCCCTGCCAGATTCACCTGAAATGGATTACGGCAAAGTTGAAGAAGCTATTACGAAAAAAACTAAGGTTGTTATTCCTGTCGATTTGGGTGGTGTTGTTTGTAACTACGAAAAAATTTTTAATATTGTTGAATCAAAAAAGAATTTGTTCAAACCGTCTAACTATATTCAAAGTGTCTTTAATAGAATAATAGTTATGGCTGACGGTGCTCATTCATTAGGTGCTGAACGTTATGGAAAAAGGACTGGTGCTATTGCTGATTTTACAAATTTCTCATTTCATGCTGTAAAGAATTTAACTACCGCAGAAGGTGGGGCAGTTACTTGGAAAGATAAAGATGGTTTAGATAATGAAAAGCTTTACAAACAATATCAGTTACTATCTCTTCATGGTCAGTCAAAAGATGCGTTAGCAAAAGACAGACTTGGGGCTTGGGAATACAATATTGTTGAACCTTATTTCAAGTGTAATATGACCGATGTTCATGCAGCCCTTGGTTTATCGCAGTTTAGACGCTATCATAGACTTGTAGCCCGTCGTCATGAAATAATCAAAAAATACGATGATGCGTTGTTGCCTTTAGGTTTTACAACCTTAGTACATCAAACAGATAATTCAAAATCATCTGGTCATCTATATATTACAAGGCTTCCTGAAAATTATAAAATAAGCCGAAACCTGTTTATTGAAAAACTTGCAGAATTAGGTGTTCCGACTAATGTTCACTATAAGCCTTTGCCAATGCATTCTGCATATAAGAACCTCGGCTTTGATATCAAAGATTTTCCAAATGCATACAATTTCTACAAAAACGAAGTTACTTTACCTCTTCACACGAGATTAACTGATGAACAAATAGACTATATAGTCATTTCTATTAAGAAGGTGCTTGGACTATGATTCTAGAGCATAGAGCCCAGAGCG
>CAJOQX010000030.1 GCA_905236865.1 Candidatus Rifleibacteriota bacterium | reverse complement strand
TTTGCTTCTCATTTTGAAAGGTTTTTTGAAAAATTTAAAAATGAAGTTAATGATATAAAAGATAAAACTCTTTTGGAAAACAGAATATCCAAGTCTTTAGAAAAAATTTTTGTAGCCCCTTTTCCACAAGATTATTCTTTATATACTTTTAAGATAGCTTCTAATACCAATCAGTCAGATATAATATTCAGTCGAAGTGAGGTAAAAATTGGCAAAAGAGTTTTATGTAAAGCTTTTGATCAATTATATAAGATTAATACGGCTTCTTCTTCAAATTCAAGTATTTTAAAAGAAAATGAAGCTTTTTTGCGACAACTAATAGGAAAGTTTACAGATATAGAAACTGTTGGAATAGACTCTCGAGGAACTCCAACCTTTACAAATGGTGTTCATCGTAATTCTTGGTTTATATGGGATTATGAAAATATAGAAGGAAAAGGAATTTTTGGAGCAATTCTTTTATGTAAAATAGATGATTCTAATCAAGAAATAGGTCGTTTACTCGCTCTTAAAAATTTAAAAGAAAGAAAAACTGGATTAGGAGCTTTTTTGCCTCTATATAAAGATTATGGTAAACCAGTCGTTCAATATCCATTAGATAAATCAGAAACATTTAAAAATTGGGCAGAAGCTATTACTATTCAAGATATAAAAGATATAGACAGATGGCTTAATAAATCTTTACCTCAAAATGTTACCTTAGGTAACTATACTGCTTTTACTTTTTTAGATAGAGGTGCTTCTCATATTTGTGTTTATTTGGTTAAATCATTAAAGGGATTTAATCTGCCAAAGTGGTTAATTAATTTAAACATTATTTCTTTTTTACTTTTACTTTTATTATTATATTTAGGAATATTTTTTAATAAGTGGATAAAAATTTCTTTGAAAGTAAGATTTGCTTTATCTTATATGTTAGCTTCTTTTATCCCATTAAGTATTCTTTTTATAACTGCTTATGGCTATATTCTACAATACAAGAACACATCTGTTGAAAATGCTGCAAGTGAACTTCAAACAATCTTAAAATCTTTTGATGCGAATAAATTATCTACAGTGGGTGAATATAAATCAAAATTTACAGAAACACTATATGATAGTTATCTAGTTGATTTAATAAAAGAAAAAGGTGGTATAGACAAAGATGTTGTTGGTTATGTTTTAAATAAATTTGAATCCAACTCTGTTGCTTCTAAAAGTTTGCCGTTGTTATCTGTTGAAATAATAGATGAAAATGGTAATTGTATTAACTTAAACGGGAAAGATGCAAATAATTTATATTCACAAAATCTAATTGATTCTTTCAAAGTTACATTTCTAAATATATTAAGAACTAAAATAAAGCGAGAGAAACCAAATAAAAAATGGGATATTATATTTGATGAAAGTAAAGATATTGTCGCTAGTAGCTATAATTCATTAAGAGAAAAAAAGATTCAAGATGATATGGTAACTAGGTTTTCCTTGCCAGTGCCTATAAAGAATGACAAATACAGTTTATATCTACTATTTGATACTATTAAAATTGATCGAGAAAGTAAATATTTACTTTCTATTTTTTGGAATGACCAAAGTCTAGATAATATAACTATTAAAGAAGCAATTAACGATTATACTATTGCTAATTTAAATAATAATTCAAATCAAAATCAGACTTTTATTGCTTATAAAATTAATGGACAAAACATAGTTCCAATAGAAACTAGAAATAGAATACATGGTTCTCGGGAACTTTTAGCTAGATTACCAAAATTAGCGAAGCAAGCTCTTTTAAAGAAAAAGATAGATACCTACTATGAAGAAGAAAACTTAATTGTGGTTATGCCTTCTATAAATTTTTATCAAACTGTATTTATCGGATGGGTTAGCAAAGAAAATATAGTTAAAGATGTATTGAATAGAGAAAATTCTTTTATTTTTTTAGTCGTTCTTTCATTAATAATTATATATATTTGTAGCTTAAAAGCAGCATCTGTATTTATTAGACCAGTTTCTGTATTAAAAGCAGCTTTGAATGAAATTTCTGCTGGTAATCTAAATATTTCTTTAAATAATATTCCTCAAAATGAGTTTGGTAACTTATCTGATGAATTTTCAAAGATGTTTGAAAGTTTAAGAGAAAAGGAACGTATTTCTAAATTAATATCGGATCAGGCAGTTCAAGCATTACAAAAAAAGAGTAATGGTCTTTTAAATGATACTGAAACATTTAAAGGTGTTGCATTAGTTTCTGATATTCGTAACTTTACTGGTATGAGTGAAAAATATGAACCTACTTTGATAACAGATTTACTAAATCAACATTTTGCAGAAATGGCAAAAATCATATTGGATAATGGGGGACAAATTTATAAATTTATAGGAGATGCAATAGAAGCAGTTTTTCCAGAAAAAGAAGGCTTGGAACAAGCTCCATATAGAGCTTTTAAAGCAGGCTGTCGAATGATAGCAAAACTTGCACATATAAATGCTGAAAGAAAAAGGAAAGATTTATTCACTTATAGAATAGGTATAGGTCTTAATTATGGGGTTATGTATTCAGGAACAGTAGGAAGTTTAGAAACAAGACTTGATTACGCAATTATTGGTGAGCCATTAAAAAATGCGGCTAAATTAGAAGCTCTTTCTATACATAATCCTGCATATCCATTAGTAACTGATGAATATATTTCAAACCATTTATCAACTATAGGTTTTGGTTTTAAAAAATTAGACATAAAAGATTTTTCAGCATATATTCTTGATGAAATAGGAACTACTTCAGATTTATCGAAAAATTCAAATTTATTTACTAATGATAATTCGGAGAATGAAGTTAAAGATAAGAAAAATGAAGAAACTAAATCTTTTTATTTACGAAAATATTTAAAAAAATCAGATATAATTATAAATAATATTTTTATCAGTATTTTTATTCTATTTTTAACTATTTTAATATCCTATGGGGTATTCTTTATAAATTCAACTATTTATGATAATTTGAAATTCCAATCAAAAAATGAATGTTCTAGATTAATAGAACAATTAAAATCAAATGATTTATTAAATTCTGCTTTTGACTCACTATGTCTTGATTTTTCAGTAAAAATACGCAGTAAAATTGATTTAAACAAAGATGATACCGAAATAGAAAAAATTATAAAATCAATTCATAATGAATATGAAAATAAAGGCTTGGCTATTCCTTATTATTGCTATATTTATCAAGATAAAGAATCAAATTTAAAATTTGTTTCTCACAATTTTAGCAATAATTTCCTTAATAGTATTAGAAGAAATAAAAAGATATTTGATAATTATTTTTGGGATTATTGTAGACAGTCAAATCCATTATATATTGATAATAAAAATCTTTATGCTTTTTTTGATAAAATAAATATGAAAAAAGGAATGCCTAGATATAACCTTATTTGTGGATTTCCTGTAGCTTCAAGTGAAATACCTCAAAATATTTATTTGCCCAAATACTATACTTTAATAAGTGGAGAAGAAATTTTACTTGCTTTAAACAAGGAAGATAAATGGGTATTTTCAGACAATTTTACATCAAAAGAAATAGACTATTTAAAATCTAATTATAAAAATGAAAATTTAATAAAAAATAAAGGTTATATAATTAAAGAAAATGATGCAAAGGATTCAATTAAAATAAAAGATGAGAAATGGACTGTATATGCAATAAAAAAAGATTTAGTAAATAAATATGACGAGTCTTCTTATTTTGTTATTCTTGTATTTATTCTTATTTTATTTATTATTATTGGTATTTTTGTGAAAGGGAAAATAAATGCCAAAGTTAATTCTTCTATTGCTAGCAGATTAATGTTTGATATTCTTTTATCTGCTTTTTTACCTATATCTATTGTTTGTTTCTTATCTATTATTTATGTAATAGAAGATTATAGTATAAAAAAATCAGAAATGATTTTTAATATGAATCAGCAATTAGATGATATAGAGAAAAAAGAATTATATTATCACCCTTATTGTAGTTATTTTTTTAAGAATTTATCTAATTCTAAAATAAAAGATGAAGTTTTAGCAGCTAACAATGAAGAAGGAAAAAATAATAGTATATATAAAAATAGAATTAAATGTTTATTTGATGAAAACGTCGATCGAAAATCTTTTTCAAGTATTAATAAGAACTTCTTTTATGAAGTAGTAGAATTATTACTTTTAAGTAAGAATAATTGGACTGTTTCAAGTAGCGTATCTAAAAATAATTCTTTTGACCCAAAAACTGGATTATCACAATTTGGTAATATCTTTTCTGAATTATTTCGCTATTTATATTTAAATAAAAATGACATTAAAGGGGAACTTTTTTTTGATACCTTAGTTCTAAATCTTAAATCTTATTTTGGTAGAGAAACTATAAATAGACTTTTTAATTGTCCTAATATAATACAGCCTATTACTGTTTCTTACTCTACTGTAGAAATTTTAATTTCACCTGTGCCATCTTCTAGAAATCCTGATTACATTTTCTTTTCATTTCTTTTTCATGACGAACATTTATTAACAGAATTATGTAAAAAAAGAAATTCCGATACAATTACTTATGAAGAACATATAGCTTCTGGTAGCAATGATAATAAAATATTTATTTTTAATTCTACAAGTATACACATTGGTCAAAGTTTTATAGATGATAAAACATTAATTCAACATAAAACGCTTAAAGAATTATTATTAGCTTCATATTGGTTAAAATCTAGTTTTATACCTGTTTCTAGATTGACCAATCTTTTTGGAGGACACTATTTAGAAATAAGAAGAGGAAATACTACTTTTGATTTTATTTATGCTGCTTTAGCTTCTGATAAATATGTAAAACAACAAGCATACAGTAATTTGCCAAAGTTTGGTTTTTTGATATTTATTTCATTTATAATTATTTATGTTATTGCTAAAACTATTATATCTGACCTTTTGGCACCTGTAAAATTATTAATATTAGGAGCTAAAAATGCTTCCAAAGGTAATTATTCTTTTAGAATAAATTTTAATAATAGAGGCGATGAACTTAGTATTCTTTGTAATTCTTTTAATCAAATGATGAAATCCTTAGAAGAAAAGGAACTAATGAATCGTATGATTTCTAAGAGTGCTCTTAAAATTAGTTCTAATGAATTGGATTCATCAAGTAAAAAAATAAATTCTGTTCTTTTATATATTACAATTCCAAATTTTGATGAAATAATGAAAAATACTCCAACTTATGAATTATTCTTGAAACTCAAGAAACAAATAGCGATAATTTCTGAAATAATATTAAAAAATGGAGGTGATATTGACAAAATAATGGGAGAAAAAATGCTTATCGCCTTTCATCTAGGAGAAAAGTCGTTGAAAGAAGTTGTGTTGTCTGCTTGTAATGCGGCAATAGAAATAGAAAATAATAATCAACTCAGTTATAAAGTATCTGTAGGCATAAATTCTGGACAAGTCATTTCTGGATTTTTGGGAGTAGGTGAAAAACGCGATTTTACAATTATTGGTGACCCTGTAAATGTTGCTGCTAGAATTGCTGTTTATGCAGAAAAACTTGATTATGGTAAACTAATTGTTTCTGAGAATATAAAGGATTTAATCTGTGATGAAATAAAAACGAAGGAATTTGGGAAAGTTTTATTTAAAGGTAAAACCTTACCTGCAAAAGTTTATAAACTATGTTAAAGACATTTTGTTCCTAAGTATTAAAATGATAAACAACTATTCTGAAAAATATAATATCATACTTGGTATATTGTTGTTTGCTATACCTATGATTTGTTTAAATGCTAGTTATTTCTTTATTACTAGTATAAAAATAGATTTGGCAAAAAAAGAACAAGAAAAATATGCTTTACGTGAAGTTGAAACTTTAGCTTATGAATCAAATTTTGCTAATTATTTTGCATCAAAATTTGTAAATATTTTTGAAAATTTAAAAAATGACGCTAATTATGGATTTATAAACACTCCTGTTTTTGAAAAAACTTTTAATAGTAAAGTTAATAAGATTCTTAACAAACCCTTTCCTCAAAAATATACTTTATATCTATTCAAAATAGCTTCTGGAACTCAACAAACTCATATTTTATATTCTATAGGTGATAAAAAAGCAGGTGATAGAGCTTTATGTAAAGCGATAGAACAGCTATATTATACTAATATTGGGGATATTAAAATTAACAAAAAAGATAATCCTGATAGATCTTTTTCAAAAAATCTTTTAGGTAAATTCACAGATATAAATATCATTGCTAAGGAAATGCGAGGTTTACCTACTCATATAAATGGTATTTACAAATATTCCTGGTTTATATGGGATTATTTTAAAGTAGATTTTGGAATATATGCAGGATTCTTGGTTTGTGATCAAAACGAAAACTGGGAACTTGCGGGTTATAAAAATGCTTTAAATGAACTAAAAAAACGTGGAAAAGCTATTGGGGCTTTTTTACCATTGTATAAAGAGTTCGGTGAGCCTATTTTACAATACCCACTAGACAAATCTAAGATTTTTTTAGATTGGGCAAATACAATTACAATTCAAAATGAAAAAAATATTAATCATTGGTTAAGTAACTCACTTCCAAAAAAGGTTAAACTTGGTAATTATACTGCCTATTTGTATCTAGCTAGAGGGGCTTCTTATATTTCTGTTATATTGGTTAAGACTTTACAAACTTTATATTTTCCAAAATGGCTTATTTCATTAGATTTATTTTTGTTTATTTCTCTATTTTTATTGCTATATTTTGTAATAATATTAAAAAAATGGCCTAATTTTAGTTTAAAAATAAGATTTGTTCTTTCTTACACATTAGCTTCTGTTCTTCCTATATCTTTTCTTTGTGTAATAGCTTATGGATATTTAATAAACTTTCAAAAAAATATTGAAAACCAAACTTTTACAGATATTGAGAATATTTTAAAGTCTTTTGAAATTCAAAAATTAAATATTTTAAAAGATTATAGGGAAAGATTTACTAAAACATTAAATAATAAAGAATTAATAAAATTAATTGAAGAAAAAGGAGTAGAAGATAAATCTGTAGTAAAAAAAATTGTCGATATTTTTGAAAATAATAATTTAAAAAAATCACTTCCTGTTTTAGGTATTAAATTGATTGATAAAAATGGTAAAGGAGCTATTGTTCGTGGAAGTGCAATATCTGAAATTGATATTGAAAGACATATAAATAGTTTTGTTGAAATTATAACTAAGATTTATTTTATTTCAGATGATGAAGAAAATACAAAAAAGACTGATAAAAATATATATCAGTCTTTTGAAAAACAAACTAATTTTTATCACATCTTTAATAGATTATCTATTCCTATTCCGTTTTTAAATGGTAATTACTGCTCTTATGTTCTTTTTGATTATTTAAAGAAAAGAAATAAAGCTAATTGTATTCTTTCTTTATTTTGGGATGATAAAATTAACGATGAGAAAATGATAAAAGAGTCCTTCAATAACTATTACATAAACAATACAAGCAGCTTTTATAATTTTGCCGCTTATAATATTACAGGGCAAAATATTAGAAATATAAATCAAGAAAGAAGATTATACGGTTCGATAGATTTTTTAGATGAACTTCCAAAACTAGCAAAAAATACCTTTCTTAGTAAAAAAACAAATTATCATTGTATAGATGGAAATTTGACAGTTGTTATGCCATCTTTAAAATACAACAATACAGTGTTGATTGGTTGGTGTAATGAACATCAAATAAATACTATTATTTTTTATAGGTTAGTCTTTTTTGTTGTTATTTTATTGATTTCTATTGTCGTTATTCTATTTTGTGCTTCAAGATTTTCTTTTTTATTTTTAAAGCCTGTTATTAAATTTAAAGAAGCCTTAGATTCCGTTTCTACAGGTAATTTAAATATTCTTTTTAAAAGTGCTCCTCAAAATGAGTTTGGACAACTATCTAAAGAATTTACGGCTATGATTAAGGGTTTGAAAGAAAAAGAACGTTTGTCTAAACTTATTTCAGAACAGGCTATTCTTGCATTAGAGAAAAAAAGTAACGGATTATTAAACGATACAGAAATATTTAACGGAGTAGCCCTTGTTTCAGATATTCGTAATTTTACTGGTATGAGTGAAACTTATGAAGCTACGATGATTACAGAACTTCTTAATGATCATTTTGCAGAAATGTCTAAGATTATTTCAGATAATGGAGGACAAATATATAAATTTATAGGTGATGCAATAGAAGCAGTATTTCCAGAAAGGACAGACAACGAAAAATCTGCTTCGGAAAGAGCTTTTGAAGCAGGAAGCCAAATGATTTCTCAATTAGCTAATATCAATAAGAAAAGGGAAAAATTAGGCTTGTTTACTTATAGAATAGGTGTTGGGTTAAGTTATGGCACACTTTCTTCAGGTTCTGTTGGAAGTGTTGAAACAAGACTAGATTATGCAATTTTAGGTGAGCCGTTAAAAAAGGCGGCAAAACTAGAGTCACTTTCTATAAAAAATTCAGATTATCCATTGATTGTAGATGATAAAATATATAATGCTCTTTCTTCAAAAGGTTTATCTTTTTCAAGAATAGATAACGAGTCAACTGGCTATGAAGCTTATACATTATCTTTTAATCCGTCTTCTGGAGACGATGCTCTAAAGACCCTCATTGTTGGACTGAAAACTGAAAACGGAAAGTTGAAAGATGGGAATGAGGCTTCGCCTCGTAATAAGTGGTGTGTGGTAGGTG
>CAJOQX010000029.1 GCA_905236865.1 Candidatus Rifleibacteriota bacterium | reverse complement strand
TTATATTGTACATAGTTAGTTAAAAATATAGTCTTTTATCAATTATTTTTTCTTTTTAGTTTTGCTAATTTTCTTTTTTGATTTTGATTTTGATTTTGAATTAGATGATTCTTCGCTTTTCAAACTTTCTATCATATCATTAGCTTCTTCTCTATATTTAGAATTACCCTTCAAAATGTTAAGCATTTTAATAGAATTTTCCTTATCATCATTGTCTAGATAAATCTCTAAACAGCGATGTATTCCATCAATCATCTTTTTATCTAGTTCATAAGCTTTTTGATAAGCCTTGATTGCTTTTTTGTAATCATCTAATCGCTCAAAAATCTCAGCCATTTCATAATATCCCAAAGCTGGGTGAGAATTCTTCTTAACCTCTTTTTTATATTCTTTTATAGCATCTTCATACATTCCAGATTTGGTAAGATTACGAGCAATATCATAACCAATCGCTTCTTTTATAGAAGTGTCTTTTTTCCCAAATTTACTTGCCAACTCTATATGTTCTGCAGCTTTTTCATGTTTTCCTTGTTTCTCATAAGCTTTTCCAAGCAACAAATGATAAGAAGCATCTTTATTATCAAAAAGGATAAGTTGTTCTAAAACTTCAATAGCTTCATTATACTTTTCTTGATAAAGATAAGCTTCCCCTAAAGCTTTAAGAGTTACAGAATTATCTGGTTTTATGTTTCTTGATTTTAATAGATATTCTGTAGCTTTATTATAATTTTTATTTTCCAGTTCAATTATTCCAACTCGAGTCAAAGCATCAGGATTATTTGGGTCTAATGATAAAGCTGTTAAGTAATAATTATCTGCTTCTTTTTTCTTATTGTTAGCATCTAATAGTTTTGCAATTCTAAGATTAATATCAGAGGATTTTGGGAAACCAGTTAAAGCAGTTTCATAATTTTTTAAAGCTTTAATTCCTTCTCCATCTTCGTCATATATTATACCTAGATAATAATAAGCCATATACTCATCAGGAGTATCTTTTATTATTTTGTTTAAAGTTTTTATAACATCTTCTTTGTCACTTTTATCGCCAACTTTAAATTTTTCCCATATTTTATCATAAAAAGACTCTGTTGGATTTATAATCTGATTTTTACTTTTATTTTTGCTTTCTTTTAATGCCTGTTTTGTTTCTTGTCTCTTGGATTTCTTAGTTCCATTTTCTTTTTTGGCGGCTCCTTCAGCAATAAAATCAGCAAAAACAGAAGCAATAACTAGTGCGAAAATAAATAGCTTTATATTACAACTCATTTTATTTACCTTTTAAGTAGCGAACAATTCTTGATATAGTTTTAAAAAGACTCAAACATAAAAAACCAACAATAGTAGCCAAAAAAGTTATTCCAACAAAAAATAAAGGATTTCCAAAATCTGTTTCTTTTGCTTTTTCAGACTTCTCTTGTTTTTTTGCATTTATATCATTTTCTTTTGTATCATTATCATTTTTTTCTTTTGTATGTTCAATTTCTTTTGAAATATCTTTTTTCTGATTTTCTTCCACTTTTATCTTTTCTTTTGTATATTCAATTTCTTTTGAAATATCTTTTTTCTGATTTTCTTCCACTTTCATCTTTTCTTTTTTTTCAGTCGGTAAAGTAATACTTTTCTTTATTTCTTTTCTTTCTATGTTGTTATTTGTTTCTTTTTCAGTATTTTTTGAAGAATCAACTTGTTTTGAAATCAAAGTTGCTTTTTTTTCTTCTGCTTTATGTTTTGTATCATTAGTGTCGACTACATATTTATTATCATCATGTTTTTTGATCTGTTCATTTTTTCTGAATAACAATGATTTAAAAGGTTTCTTTTCTTCTTTACTTACATGATAGTTTTTGTTATCGTCATTAGTTTTATTGTTTTTTTCAGATGTTTTTTGAGGTGTCTTAAGGACCAATTCCTTTTCCAACTTAGAAACAGTTCTAACAGAAGATTCGTTTTTGTCATCATCAACATCTTTTTGAATATCTGCCTCTTTTTTTGTGGGATTTGTCATTAGTTTGTCAACAGTTTTAGAAACATACTGCGAAGTAATTTTTCCTTGAGAACTAACAGTAGGATTATCAGGTTTATTTACAGCAGGTTTTGTTAAAATATCATTATGTCTAACAACTAAACTTTGAGCCAAAAAAGAAGAATCGGGAGCTTTTCCTCTTCCAAAAACCCTTCTATCTTTATCACCTATTCTTAAAGCTCTTTGAACTACCTGAATTTTTCCTTTTTCCGCCTGATATCTATAAGTAATTAAATCTCCAAGATTTTCAAAAAACTTTTCTAAATCTTTAGCGACAGAGGTGTCAAAATGAAAAACAGCTTTACCATTATTTTTTATAGAGTAAAAAATAACTTGAATATCATCTGGCTTTTGCAAATAGTCTATTTCTCTAATTTCGTCTAAAGCAAAAACCATAATACTGGGTTGTGGTCTATCGGGATGCTGTCCATGCAAAATAATAGCCTGATTTGTTTTTATTATCCAAATTTCTTTTGGCTTTTTGTTATCTTGTAATATTGCTTTATCTATAACTTCCCCAGTTAGCAAATAAGGCGATATAGAATTTAGAACTTTATTTGGAAGATCTTGTATTTTACTCATATTTTACCTATTCTAATTCTTCTGTATTTTGGTTCAAAGCAAAATCTGACTGCATCATAAGATTTTGAACAACGCCTGAAAAATCACTAGCATCAAATGCAGATAAAGGTATTTTGCATTGAATCAAAAGGATTTCTTTTGTATTAGTAATTTCTTCATCTTCACTATCTTGCTCATTATCCTCATATTCAATACTTTCACCTTCTTCAGCAAATACAGGTTCAGGCTCTTCTTCAACCTTTTCTTGAATATGTGCAACAGTAAAACAGGCATTAATAAGTTCCGAATTTAATTCGAGAATTCCCATCAACTCATCCCTATCAAAATCAGATATTTCTTTTAGATGTATACCAATAGTTACTGTTTCTATTCCAAGCCCTTCTTCATTATCTTCAATACCTACAAAACCACTTATACTATCATCTATGAGAAAACTCCAAAGCATTCCAATATCATGTTCATCGCTAACAACACATTCGTAGCTTGAACAGTATTCTCCCATAGCTTCTTCAATATGAACCCCGAAGTCAGATCTAATTTTTCGTTGCTCTAATTCATCATTTTCGTTTTCAACTTCAATTTCTTCTCTATTTTCTTTTGTTTGATTTTTATTTTTTTTCATTAAACTCTCCTAATTACAAAAAATGACTTTAGTCAGCACCTTTTTTATATTTTTCATTTAAAGCAAGGCTTATATATTGAGAGTTAATAGGGTTGCTAACATAATTATTTAAAGCTTCTGAAATTTCTACAAGTTTTTCGTAATCAGGAACTTTAACTTCTTTTCCACAAAGACCGCAAAAAAGAATACCTTTTTGATCCTTTATAGATTCATGACTTGCTTTAAGGTGATTCTTGCAATTAGCACATTCTATATCATAGTAAAAAACTAGTTTGTTTAATGTTTCTAACATTTTGTTCGCTTCCTATTGTTTATAAAAATATAGTAGTAGTCTACCATTATTTTCTCTATATGTGAAGTATATAAGCTAAACATTTTAAAAACTCTTGATACTTAATAAAAAAAATGCTACTATCTCAACAGTTTATAACTACCTTGAAAGGATGAGCGATGATTTACACACAAGAAGTTAACAATATGTGCTCAGTAAGAAAAGGCGCATATCATGGTCCAGCTCCAATTCCTGAAGAAGGAAAATGGGTTCAGGTTAAGGAAATCAAAGACGTTAGCGGTTTTACACACGGTATCGGTTGGTGTGCTCCACAGCAGGGTGCATGCAAACTTACTC
>CAJOQX010000028.1 GCA_905236865.1 Candidatus Rifleibacteriota bacterium | reverse complement strand
GAAAGAGTGCATCGCAAATCTGGATTCTTCGTCGAGCTTGGTAGATTATCGGTCTTTTGATTTTTTCTCTAATGGGCCATTAGCTCAGGCGGTTAGAGCGCTGTGCTGATAACGCAGAGGTCTTTGGTTCGAGTCCAAAATGGCCCACTCGAATATTTGGGGCATTAGCTCAGCTGGGAGAGCGCGAGCTTTGCAAGCTTGAGGTCAGGGGTTCGATCCCCCTATGCTCCACTCAGAAAAACCTCTGATTATCAGAGTCTTGGTAAAACGAAAAGTTTAGCGTCAAGACTTAAGATTGTCGGAGTTTTTTTATTATGTCATGTTTAGCCAAAAGAAAAAATAGTAACGGCATCTTGGCAAAACTCCTTGCTTGCCTCGCCCTCGCCATAGTGCCTTTTGTAACGGTCGTTGGATTCCGATATTTCAGCTAAAGTTGGTTTATCATTAGCTTTATCTTTTTGAGAATAAACAAAATTTTCAACTTCCTTAATAGGTTCGTCTGAACCATAAACATCTACAAAACTCTGCTTCAAATCTTTTAGCTGTCGGCTTAATTTTATTGCTTTCTCAAACGATTCATCATTAGCTTTGTTTATTGAGTCTAGTTCTGCTTCTCTAAATTTATCAAAAAGATACATATAATCATAAGCTAGACTTTTTGCCGTTGCGTTATTCAAGCCATCTAGGGTTTCATTTAATTTTTCCCTTTTTGCTCGCTTTGCTTCATATTGGGCTACTTTTATTTTTTTTTTTAATACGCTCTCAGGGTTAGAGCCTTTTGCAAAACCCTCATAGTCCTGTATGGCGTGCTGTATCTCGTGTATCAGGGTCTTTTTAAGTTCCGTCCTGCTGTCATCTCTTGCAAACCTGTTAGGCGATTTCAAATCATCATAAAAATCCATGTTTATTTTTATGGTTTTGTTTTCTGCGCTGAAACTGCCCCTTGTAGTAGAAGGCTCATCATATAGTTGAACAGAATAGTCTTTAAGTTCTGGATACGCTTCAAACAATTCCTTATGGCTTATAAAGTCATAAAGCTTATTTGAAATGTCAACGTGGGTATGTGGTGTTATATAAGCCTTGTCATCTTCAAGCCATTTGTCTATAGCTTTTTCATTTACTTTAAAATCCCTGTCGCTGATCTCAAACCTTGGCTTGCCGTCCTTTGCTATATACCATCCAGTCTCTTCCCAAACCTTTTGTTTGTCCTCGCCATTTTCAAGGCGTTTCTTCGCCTCTTCAAGCTTGGCAATGTTGGCGGTCTTCGCTTTCTCACCTGCTATGCTGAACAAGGGATCTTCTTTGGTTAACGCTTCTGGCTTGCTCTTGTTTGTGTTCTTTTCGTCAAGTGTAAGTTTTTTTTCTTTGCAACAAGTTTTCTCTCATAAACTTGTCTAAATTTCCTTTGTAGGCTCGCCGTTAGAGTCGATAAACTTAGAATTAGAGAGCTTTTTAGAAATAGCTTGCATATTTCTAAGTTTTTCTACTATAATAGAATCATAGCCGGCTACAACTCCAACCTCGCCCGACCGTGATGGCGGATACGAAGCAAGCTTGCCGGCTTCATATATTTCTACATCTGAAACAAATGTAGAATGTAATTCGTTTACAGAATTATTTAAATTTTTTGCTCTTTTTTCTTGAACAGTAAAGCGAACATAATACTCTTTTCCCTTACTGTCTGTAATTTTTCCTAAATAATTACTATTACCGTTAAAATTTCTGTGTTGCTTATGTAGTGTCCCGTTTGACCTTACAGCTTGTTCTCTTTCCAAGTCGAATCCCAAAGGAACAGAATTATCAAATACTTCTTTTAATACAGGAACCAGTTTTTGTATATTGAAACCTTTATGATAAATTATTTTTCCTAAAGTTTCATTTACAAATTCTACTTCTGAACCATCATACTTGTTTTTTCCGTTGCCCAGATTTGAATAAATCTCTCTAACATTAGCAGGTGGTTCATCTTCAACTTGAATTGGTTCTATCTTATCAATAAGCTTGTAGTTCGCTGCGCTCTCCCAATCACCAAATTTATTTTTAAATTCTTCGGTTCTGGCATAAGCCCACTGTTTTTCATTAAGGTTAGATTTTTCCCCATTAGGTGCTTTCATAAAAACGCCGTTTTTACTTGCTTTATTCTTTATTTTTACTAATTCGTTAGGCTTCCGCCTAATCCTTCGGTGTAGCTATTAGCTTTCAACATCTTCTTTGAAACATAACGCATTAAAGCGTTGAGTTCGCCGTCAGACATTTTCAAGTTAAAGCCCATCTTACGCAATCCACGCTTGAAGAAATACTTGACGTTTTCAAACCACTGTTTTACTTTGCCTGTCAAAGTCTTGGGATTATCGACACCTTTAGCAAAAACATTAGCAAATAGTTCTCGTCCTAGTTTTCTTCTGTTGCCGATTACAGAATGGTCTTTGTTGCTAATATCCCTTTCCAGTTCCCTTACTGCGGCTCTCCCACGTTGTTAAAAAGGCTCTTGTCCGCCATGTTCCACTTGCTCAAATCTTTCTTAGAGAAGTCTGTCTTATATTGCGAGTCGAACTCCTGCAAAGACTCCCTTATTATCTCCGAATTAGTAGGCTTCTTTCCGCTCTCTCCGAAAAGGTTGCCCTGTTTTGGATCTCCCTTCCCCCTTACATCGTAGTTAGATATAGATAAAAGATAAAAACAATCAAATATTTCTTATTTAGCTCTTTGAAATCTCAATAAAGAGTAAACCGCTATAAACCTAATAGTGTATAGCTAGATTTATAGCGGTTCCCAAGTGCTATACCTTACCAGTAAAAGGGGGTAAGCATTGAATAAAACAATTGTTATATTGTTGCTTGCGGTTCTGTTCGTGCTAGTAGCAGCTAGCGCGCTAAACTAAAACAAGCTTGACGGCTGGAGGGTTTCGGCTCTCCAGTTCGTGACATAGTATAATACTTTTTATGTATATTGTAAAGCCTCCTGGATTTCAAATTTTTTTAACATTTCTCTTTTGGCAACTGTAGCGACATTTTAGGCACTATCGGCAAAAAGCTTTATATAGAATTTATAGACGACAAGAAAAACGAGGAGCCTGTAAAACTGGACGCTTCAACTAAAAAATTCCTGATCATCTACAACCAGCTGAACGACTTGCAGAAAGCAGAGGAATAGTAAAAAAGGTATGCTCAAATAGTATAACATAAACTAACAGGCTGTTATAATTATAGGTAGGTTAAAATGTTTGATTTAATATTCTATAAAACAGAATCAGGAAGAGAACCAGCTAAGGAGTTTTTGGACTCTCTTGACGATAAAACAGTGGCTGAGGAAGAAACAAACAAAACAGTTGAAGCTTTTATAAATCTTGTTGCAGATTTGAAAATAGACAAATTAAATATTAAGCTTGCATAAAATGATATTTTAAATTAGCATAAAAATAAATAAAAAAGCACCCGAACAGTTTCAGGTGTTTTTTTATTTTCTGAATAGCTGGATTGCCATATTACTACGCCTCTAGCAATGGCGGTATGTATATACTAATTAATAACGAAAAAAGTTTGCATTTGCCCTGCCCTATTAATAAAAAAATAGTTTTTTCTTTTTAAAACGTGATATAATTGTTACACTTTGTTAACGCAGGGCACATCTAACAAGATTATACTGCAGGTAGTTAGATATAATAGATTAAATTACAACTAAAATACATACTAACATTTATAAAACATATAGAATTTAACGGAGCTTGATTGCTTGAAAAGATTTAAACTGAATATTCGTCATAGAATTCTTCTTTTGCTACTTTCTACTGCCTTTATATCTTTTTTTGCATTCGGTGGAGTTTCTTTTTTCCACATGAAAGATGTTTATAATAAAACTATACTTACAGGGGAAAAAATGGGCGAACTAATTGCCATGTTTACAGAGAATTTTGCTGTTAAACAAGCCAAAAAACGTCTTTCAGCTCTTGCTTTAGAAAAATCTAAGCGAATAGAACGAGGTATGTACGAAATCAAAAACGATGCAGAAACTATCGCTCTTCAGATGCAACAGATACTAACTCATCCTGATAAATATAAAAAAATAAATCTTCCTGACCATAACGATAAAACCATATATAGTGGAGAGGCATATATTCACATTGCTCCTGAATTAGTAAAAAAAGGCATAACCAATAAATTACAAGATAGTATTTGTTTAAGTTCTAACATAGCTGATATTTTAAGAATTAAAGCTAATTTTTATAAAGGCCATCAAACTTCTTTATCAATAGGTTCTAAAGAAGGTTTTCTAGTTTGTATAGATACTTTGTTAGATGAAAAAGAAGCTGTTATATTTACAAAAGAATTTAATGAAACTTATGACCCTCGAAAACGTCCTTGGTATAAGACAGCAGAAATAGCTAACAAAACTGTTCTCACCGATTATTATTTATCAGCTGATGGCTATTTAGCATTAGACTGGGCTTCACCTTATTATGACAATGAAGGTTTTGCTGGTGTTGCTGCTGTAGGTGCTAGTTTAGAGGCTCTTTACAAACAGGTTACAGAAGATAAAGTTGGAAATACAAATATCAACTTTACTTTAAGCGATAAGGGTGAAGTTATACTTTCTTCCACTAATAAAGGAACTTTTGCGGTTTCTAAAGACCATAAAGACCTTAGAAAAGTTCAAGAACCTAGTCTTGCAAAAGAAATTATTAATATGGCAGAAGGAAAAAGTGATGTTTCTCTTGTAACAGTTGACGGCAAAGAATATTATCTTGCTTATTCTCCAATTCCATCTATTGGTTGGAGTTATGGAACACTTATAGAAAGAGATGAAGTTATAAAACCAGCGAATACTGCTAAGGAATTAATATTGACACAATCAAAAAAATTTTCTTCAACGATGCAGAAACTTTATATACAACAGATAAAAGCAATATTTTTGTCACTTGCCTTAATAGTTTTACTTTTAATTGGTGTTAGTCTTATATCTTCAAAAAGATTTGTCAAACCAATTCTTGTACTTACGAATGGAGTTAAAGAAATTGCAAAGGGAAATCTTGTTAAGAATTTAGATATTAAAACTGGCGATGAGATTGAATTGCTTTCTGATGGCGTAAACAATATGGCTTTTGAATTAAATCAATATATGACAAATCTTTCTAAGATTACAGCTGAAAAAGAACGAATAGCAACAGAATTAAATGTTGCAAAGAATATTCAAGCTGGAATGTTGCCGAATGTCGAACCTGATTTTTCCAATAAAAATTACTTTGATTTGGCAGCTACTATGACTCCTGCAAAAGAAGTTGGCGGAGATTTTTATGATTTTTATATGTTAGATGATAATCATTTAGCTATTACTGTTGCAGATGTATCTGGAAAAGGTGTTGGAGCTGCTCTATTTATGGTTAAATCGAAAACTATTATAAAGAATTTTGCTTTTATAGCTTCCTCAGCTTATTCAGAAAGGAATAAGCCAGATTTAGCTTCTGTAATGGAACAAGCAAACTTGCAATTATTTGAAAATAACAAAGAAAATATGTTCGTTACCGTTTTCTTCGGCGTTCTTGATTTATCAACTGGTGAGTTTTCTTATGTTAACGCTGGTCACAACCCTCCTTTAGTACGTCATAAAAAAGATGGGGAATTTATCTATATTCGCAATGAAAAAAAGAACCGCATTATAGGAGTATCAAAAAAGTCTAAATATCAAGAACATCATTTGAATTTAGCTTCTGGTGATATGCTTTTTTTCTATACAGACGGTGTTACAGAAGCAATGAATGAACAGAGGGAATTATTTAACGAAAATCGTCTAAAATCCGCTTTAGATTTAATTAAAGAAGATAGCTGTGCAAATGATATACTTTCAACAGTTCATGAAGCAGTTAAACAATATGTCGGCAATGCCGAACAGTCTGACGACATGACCATGCTAGGGCTAATATACAAGAAAGTTGAAAGCATATCCTGAGATTAATACTATGAAAAAGATTAAATTAAATATTTATGGTAGAACACTTCTTTTATTACTTTCAACAGCTATATTATCTTTTATAGCATTCGGTATAGTTTCATTTTTTAATATGAATGACTTATTTAGCAAATCTGTAGAAAACGGCAAAGTTGTTGGAGATTTGATGTCTAAATTTACAGAAGATTTTGCAGTAAAACAAGCCCAAGACCAGTTATACTCACTAGCTTTTGAAAGAGCTAAAAGAATAGAACAAGGAATGAGTAAAATAAAAAAAGATACAGAATCAATATCATTACAGATGAATCAAATTCTTTCCCATCCAGAAAACTATAAAGATTTAAAATTACCAAACGTAAAAGAAGAAATAGTTTATAATGGTGAACCCTATATCTATTTTCCCCCAGAAGTTGAACAAAATGGTATTTCAGATGAACTTAAAAAGGAAGCTGCTTTATCATCGAATATAGTCGATGTATTGGCTCTTGTATCTCGTAATTTTATAGGGCATCAAACTACATCATATATCGCTTCTAAGAATGGTTTTCTTATTCTTATTGAAACTTCACAAGATAAAAATGCGACAATTACTTTTACAGAAGATTACGACCCAAGAGAACGTATTTGGTATAAAGATGCTGAAAAAGCTCAAAAAACAATTATTACTGAAGTTTATATGTCTATGCAAGGATACCCAGCTATTTCCTGTGCTACACCTTATTTTGACAAAGAAGGGAAATTAGCTGGTGTAGCAGCTGTAGATGCTAATTTAGAGTCTCTTTATGAGCTCACAACAGAAGACCGTTTAGGCGATACAAGCATTAATTTTACTCTTAACGATAAGGGCGAGATAATCATTTCATCTACAAAAACTGGAACTTTTGCTGTTTCCAAAGACCAAAAAGACCTTAGAAAATGCAGTGAAAATGATTTTGCAAAAGCTGCAGTTAATATGGTCGAAGGGAAAAGCAAAGTAGAACTTTTGAATGTAGATGGGAAAGATTATTATATAGCCTATTCACCTATGCCATCTGTTGGTTGGAGTTTTGGTACACTTATAGAAAGAAGCGAAGTTATAAAACCTGCTAATATGGCAAAAGATATAATTAATGAAATTAGAGCAGATATTACCAAATTTATTCAGAATTTATTTAATCAGCATATACGTGATATTTTAATAACTGTTTTAATTACACTGCTTTTTTTATTCTTGGTTAATTTCAAAGATTCTAAAAAATTTGTTACACCTATTGTTGAACTTACAAATGGTGTAAAAGAAATCGCAAAAGGTAATCTAGATAAGAAACTTGACATAAAGTCAGGTGATGAAATTGAAGTTCTCGCAGATAGCGTAAACAATATGACTAGCGATTTAAAACTTTATATTGAAAACCTTTCCAAAGTTACTGCTGAAAAAGAAAGAATAGCAACAGAATTAAACGTTGCTAAGAATATTCAGTCAGGAATGTTGCCTAGTGTTGAACCTGATTTTTCCAACAGAGAAGAATTTGATTTAGCAGCAACTATGACCCCAGCAAAAGAAGTTGGCGGAGATTTTTATGATTTTTATATGCTAGACGAAAATCATCTTGTTCTTACTGTTGCCGATGTTTCAGGAAAAGGCGTTGGAGCAGCTCTCTTTATGGTTATTTCAAAAACTATTTTAAAGAATTTTGCTTTAATAGCTGGTTCTGCTTATTCTGAAGGTCGTGAACCTGATTTAGCAGCAATAATGGAAAGAGTAAACAAACAACTATTTAAAAGCAATGAAGAAAAAATGTTTGTTACTGTTTTCTTTAGTGTTCTCAATATAAAAACAGGTGAATTTGCTTATGTTAATGCAGGACATAATCCTCCTTTGGTTCGTCACAAAGAATATGGCGATTTTACCTATATCCGCAATACAAAAAAGAACTGCATAATTAGTGTTTCCAAAAAAGCTAAATATCAAGAGCATAGGCTTAATTTAAATTCTGGTGATATGCTATTCTTCTACACAGACGGAATTACAGAAGCCATGAATAACAATCGTGAATTATTTAATGAAAATCGATTAAAATCTGCACTAGATACAATCTGTGATGGAAGCGATGCAAAGAATATAATTTCAACTGTTGCTAATGCTGTTAAACAACACGTTGGTGATGCAGAGCAATCTGACGATATGACAATGCTTGGACTAGTATATAGGAATTGAGAATTAAAATCCCCCTGTCACTTCGTGACTTCCCCCTTTACAAAAGGGGGCAAAGACAGGGAGAATTGAGGATTGAGAGGTGAGAGTTGAAAAGGTCCTTTTTTTTAAAATTATTTTAAGGCTTGAATTTTATCAATAAAACAATTAAGATATACAAAAATTTTTATAAATAATGGATAAAAAAAAATGAATGTAATTTATTTATCTCCACATTTTCCACCAAATTTTATTGAATTTGTTATTGGTCTTGCAAATAGAGGAATTAACGTTCTAGGTATTGCAGAAGATAATTACAATAATTTAGATGGACGTTTAAAAGGTTCTTTAGCTGACTATTATCAAGTTGGCAGTATGGAAGATTACGACCAAGTATATCGTGCAACAGCTTTTTTCTGTCACAAATGGGGAAGAATAGCAAAAGTTGAATCAAATAACGAATACTGGATGATGCTTGAAGGCAAACTTAGAGAAGACTTCAACATAAGCGGTCCTAAAATTCAAGAAACATTAAATCTCCAAAAAAAATCAGAAATGAAAAAGCTTTTTATAAAAGCTGGTGCTCCTGTTGCTGATGGAATTATAATCACAGATAGAAAATCTTTAACTGATTTTATTGAAAAACATGGTTATCCTGTATTTGCAAAACCCGACAGAGGAGTTGGTGGGGCTGGCGGATTCAAGATTAAAAATGAAGATGATGTTGCGAACTTCTGGTTAAAGAAACCTGAAGATTGTGAATATTTTGTTGAAGAATTTATTGATGGAGCTTTGACGACTTTTGATGGTCTTGTAAACAAAGACGGTGAAGTAGAATTCACATCTTCTCTTTATTCTCCAAATTCCGCCCATGATTTATTGGCAAAAAATGACGATTTGAGTTTCTATATAAATAGAATTGTTCCTGCAGACCAAGAAGAAATAGGACGCAAATGTTTAAAAGAATTTAATTTAAAATCTAGATTCTTCCATCTTGAATTTCTTCGTAAAAAAGATGGTAGCTTGATTGTAATGGAAATGAATTGCCGTGCTCCTGGTGGTTATACAGTAGATCTCATGAATTATGCAAATGATGTCAATATCTATCAAGAATGGGCAAATATGGTTGCTGGCAATCATTTCCAAGAAAAATTTGAAAGAAAATATTATGCTGCTCATATTTCAAGAAAAGATGGCAAATCATACTTACACGACAACGATGAAATATTTGCAAGTTACGGTGATAAAATTTGTTCTTACCAAATTTTACCACCAATTTTTGCTGATGTAATGGGAAATGAAGCATTTCTAGTTAGAGCAAAAACCGAAGAAGAAATACAAGAAATGGTTAAATTCATACAACAAAAGGCTTAATTTAGGTTTTTATTGATGAAATTTACAAAAGTTGAAAAAATTACATTTTCTGTTCTTTTTTCAACTTTTGTTTTTTCTTTAATGATATTAATAGTAAAAATATCAAACTTAAATTACACAAACAATCTAGTAAAAAAAGAAATAGATTTAATAGCTAAACTAACGGATAAAACCCCAAATGTAAAAACTTTTTATTACAACGAAAATGAAAGTAGAAATAAGTTAAATCTCAATAAAACAAATCTTGCAAGTATTAAAGAGATCCCCTGTCTTAATCCTTCCCTTGCAAAAAAAATATTTAACTTTATTTCCAAAAAAGAGAAGATTTCTGATTTAAAAGAACTTTTAGAAATAAAAGGAATGACTCATAAGAAACTAAAGGAATTGGATAAATATGCTACTGTAGTAGGTGGTCATGCCGGAAAAGCCTCTTTTGGTGATAAAATCAATTTAAACTATACAAATGCTAAAGAATTATCAGAACTACAAGGGCTAAATTTGAATATTGCAGAAAAGATAATTGAATTTAGAAATTCAAATGGAGGTTTTCATTCTATTAATGAATTATATGTTATTCCAGGACTAACATCTGATAAAATTAGCTCTTTTATAGATAAGGTTGAGGTTAAATAAAATGGTATATTTCGGTTTTAAAAATCAACCTTTTTCATCACAAAAATCAAGATTATTATTAGCTGTTTTGCTATGTTTAATTTTTTTTGTTTTTATAGCAATAATAAGCAAAGACAATCTAGGTTTATCCAACAAAAAACTTGCACCCGAACTTAAAATAGATTTTATTTACGTTGGTAATAGCGATTGCTGTATTATACAAACTCCTAAAGGTAGAACTTTTATTATTGATAGTGGAACAAACATCAGCGAAACCGATGCAAAAAAACAAAATCGCGAACTAATTCAGAATTACCTAAAAAAGTTAAATATACGTGAAATAGATGGCTTAGTAATTTCAAATTGGCACATCAATAACTATTATGGTTTTATTCCTGTTTTAAAAGATTATAAAGTTAAATGCATTTACGAAACACCTATAGAATATAAAAACGAATTTTACTATGATTTCGATGAACTCTGCAAAAAAAAGAAAATATATAGAATTAGTGTAAAATCAGGTGATATTTTGGAATGGGGAGAAGAATTATTTGTTCAAGTTTTAAACCCTGAAGATGTTTATGGAACCGATATTATTTCAGAGATAAATAATGATTCTATAGTGATACAGATTAGATATGGTAAAGTAAAAACTCTTTTATGCTCAAATATTCAAGAAGAATCAGAACGTGAAGTTATAAAATTTAATCAAGGAATTGAAAGCCAAATTATAAAAATTCCAAATCATGGCAATAAAAATTCTATATATAAAAACTTTTTTAAAATGGTTAATGCAAAAGATGGTATAATTAGTGTTGGAAAAAATAATCCTTTTGGTTTACCATCAGAAGAAGCATTAGATTTATTCAACGAATTAGAAATGAATATATATCGAACCGATTTAAATGGAAATATTCATTTAACTATTGGTGGAAAAAATGAAAAAGATTATAAAATTACAGTTGACCGAAATATTTAAAAGCTACTATACTTATTTACGATAGAAAATAGGAAAGGATATATAATGAAGGAATCGAAAATATTTGATATTGATTTTTCTAAAGTAGAAGAACACGCTACTCAATGGGAAAATCTAGCATCAACAAATGACGGACTAAAAAAAATATTAGAAGTTGTAAAAAAACCAAGTAAAGCATTAGTTTTTAGCCACGATGATCCTGATGGAATAACTAGCGGTTTAATTTGCAAAAGAATGTTACAAAAACTTGGTTGGGAAGTTAAGCACTATATGCCAGAAGGTTTTAAACTCCAGCCAGAACAATTTGAAAAAGCATTACAAGAATTTCCAGAAGCAAAATGTGTTTTTATTCTAGATAAAGGAACTTCAAATGCTGATGATTTTATATCTGAAAAGTTACCTTGTTATGTAATAGACCATCACCCTGCTGTAACTCCTCCAGAAAAAAATACATTTTTTAATCCTGGTTCAAAAAGTTATATCCAATGTTCTGGTTCAGTCTTATCTCATGGAATTTCTGTATTAGCAGGAACAAGAGAAGAATTTGACGATTTACTCGCATTAATAGGCTTAAAAGGAGACTGGGCAATTGAACCAGTAACTGGTGTTTGTGCTGATTTTGTCAGACCTTTCTTTAAAAAATATGCATTAGACAATTTCAGAAGTCTTTTTACTTTTGTAAACGAACGTCCAACAATGTTTGATGCTTCTCAAAGAGATGGTACTTGTGTAATATCTCTAATCAGCGAAGTTATCCATGGTTGTGGCGGTGGAGGATTCTCATATTTTTATAACGATAGAGAATCTGCATTAAAAGATGTTTTACATCCTGACTTATGTGCAAAAGCATTAGAAGAAATATCTGAAAAAGTAGAAGAAATCAAAAAAGTTACCTCTGTTGAAGATTTTCTAAAAATTATTCCTGAAAAAGAACAAATTTTACTAAGAAAAATTTGGAATTATTTCCTTGAAGATTGGGAAAAAGCATCTTCAATGTTAGATTCTTCTGCAAGAATTTTGAAACTCGAAGATACTTCAATTTATTTGTTTGTAGGTCCAAAAGTTCCACTACTTCCAATGATTGGTTCTATTAAACTTTTTGATTTGAAAGCCGCTGGGAACGACAAATTAGCTCAAATTATTATGGTTAGTGCTGTTTCAGATAGCTATACTCACGTATCCGTAAGAGCAACAGGCAATCAAGTACATTCTGGTATGATTTGTAATGAATTACAAAACACTCTAAGAGAACGTTTCCCAGAAGCAAAACAATTTATTAGTGGCGGTGGTCATCCAGTTGCCGCTGAATGTACTGTAAAAACAGATAAGGTTTCATTCCTAAATGTTCTTACAAGAGTTACCGAAGTTTTAAATGAAATGTCTTCAATCGACAAAATAAAGTCTAATGGGACACTTAATGAAACACAAAAAGCCAAAGCTAAACAGCTAGGCTTGGATTATATAAAATAAGGGAAAAATAATGTCATTTAAAGAAACAGATTTTACTGGTACAATTGGTTTTTTAAAAAGTTTGTTAGCAAACCAAAAAGATCCAATTCTTTTTAGAGCAATGGTAGAAAAGCTTGTCAATATCTATGACCAACTTCCTGTTTATCCTGGACTTGTAAATATGTGCATTGGACAAGCTCAAAAAGCTGTTGAACCAAAGGATTTAAAAAGAGGTCAAAAAGTATTTGTTACTACTGATACAGGGTATGTATCAGGTATTGTGGCAAAAACTGGCAATTACTTGCATCTAAAAAATACACTTGTTGTTACAGAAGAAAAAAATACTGAACTAGATTTTGGTGAAATAAAACAAGTAGCCTCAATCAATGATAATGTGGTTGAGGATTTATGGCCATCTTTAGTTTTCGATAAGGAGCAAAAATAAATGAAGCTAAATATAAAGAAAGGCGATTTTTACCTTTTAGAAGGTCCAGCCAAAGCAAAAGTTGATTCTGGTTTAGTTGAATGTATAGCAGCTCCTGTAGCAAAAGGTGAATCAGTAAATGTTCCAGTAGGAAAAAAAGTGCCTCTACTCGGAATAAAAGCAACAAATGTTACTATAGATTGCAAAGATAGTCAGATTCATAAATTAGAAAAGAGTACAATTCCTGCCGAATGGGATGAATTAGCTAATTCTATAATAAAAGACAAGAAAAAAGGACAACTATATAAGATTTTAGTTCTTGGTGAAGTCGATACAGGTAAAACTTTTTTCAGCACTTATTTAGCCAATCGTTTATTATCAAAGATTGGGAAAACAGCTATTCTTGATACAGATTGTGGACAGTCTGACATTGGTTGCCCAGGTTGTTTCGGTATGTTAGTTCTTAAAAAACCTGAAGTTTTTCTTACAGAATTAGAACCTACTCATCAATATATGTTAGGGGCTCATTCTTCAGGGTTACATTTTGCTCCTGCTTTAACAGGTTTAGTATATATGTTAAACAAAGCAGAAAAAGACGCTGATGCTCTTATAATTGATACAACAGGTTGGGTTCAATTTGATGGTGGACGTACCATTAAGAAAGCTAAACTAGATATAGTAAATCCTGACAAAGTAGTATTAATGCAACGAGGTAACGAACTAGAACACTTAGTAAAACATCTTCCAAAAGAAAAAGTTGTAAGATTACCTGTTTCTAAAAAAGCTTCTGCAACCAGCCAAATGGATAGAAAATCTCTTAGAGAACTTGTTAGCAGACGTTATTTTAAAGGTGCAAAAGAATTTAAAATACCTTTTAAACAAGTATATACTGATCGTTGTTTCTTTAAAACAGGAACAAGAATTCCACTTCCCGATACTCTTTGGGCAGAAAAACTATCTGGTTTTGAAGGAACATTAGTAATTACCGAAAAGCCACTATCTGATTCTTTTAAGAAAAATTGGCCTAAAGAATTAGGTACGATTAGAAACTTCATTGCTGGGAACGAAAAAGGACTTTTTATTGGTCTTCTTAATGAAAACCAAGATTTACTCGCAGTAGGTAGGCTGGTTGCTTTTGATTTTAACGATGAAAAATTCATAATACAATCTAACTATAAAGGCGACAAAAAGAATATCAAAGGTATTCAATTTGGCTCTTTAAAAATGACCAAAGAAGGAAATGAAGCAGGTTTCTTAGAACCAGGTTCTTTCTAATAATTAATACTAAGTAAAAAATATAAGGTTTTATTGATATTTTATATAATGGAGTTGAAAAACAATGGACTTTGACTTTGAAATAGAAGAAGAATTAGGTGTATTATCTGAAAGTGCTAAAGCTTGGACAAAAGAACTAAATTTAGTTTCTTGGAATGGAGCTAAAGCAAAACTTGATATCAGAGATTGGTCACCAGCTCATGCAAAAATGGGTAAAGGAATTACACTAACAAAAGAAGAAGCCGAGGTATTGTACGATTTATTAGGCAAATACTTAGGCAAATAACTATTATATAGAATTTTGAAAAGCTCCCTTTTTGGGAGCTTTTTTCTTTTAGACAAATTAATTTACTCAAATAATTTTTCAACTTGCTCGTCAAGCTTAGCTTAGTTAATCGATTGCTTTTTGGGGTTTAATATAAGTGCCGACAGGTTTGAGTTCACCGTTGTCAGAATCATATTCTACTCCTATAGGAATTTCTATACCATCAAGATTGAGACTTTCATCGTCTTCCTTATCAATCACTAGGGGTTCAACATAGAAAGCTTTTGAATTGTCAAGTTTTTTATAGTTGAAATTACTATAAACATCATCTATCAGATCTTCTATCTTTTTTTCATAAGACAAACGCAACGATTCAAACTCCTGAACAACGGTATATTGATTGAACATACGTTTATAATCGCCTTTAGCCGTTATTGGATAGTAATCCTGTTTTTCAGGATTCCATTCATTTGTGAAGCTAATATCGGCAAAATTCTTATGATTAATTGCTGGATCGAAGAAAGCGATAACATCAGCTTCTTTACTATAAACAGGGTTATATCCAAATAATCTGAATTTGAGCTTAGCGTTGCTCAAATCACCTTTTTTTAGGAGATAGGTTCTTGTGAGATTGAAAATTTCATTGTTTACATGAATATCAGCATAATTAGATACAAGATTGAACATTTCAACGCCTTTGTTGGTCTTAACTTCTTTTATTACAACGTTTTTCATTGCCTTACCGTTTACTGAAGTGAAGTCAATTCCAAGTCTGTCGCTATAGTCTGTCTGATTAATCAAATCAATATCAATATAATCAGCTCCAGCAGTAAACTTAGTTTCAACATTAGCCGTCCCAATTCGTAAGTTTCTATCGTTAGTATCTTGTTTAAATACTAATGTTTTACCATCAATCTGACCGATTATTATATCACCGTTTACAGCTTCAATATTTCCCTGTTGTTTAGCCAAAACTTTATAAGCATTGATACTTCCACCAGCTATCATATTAACACTGTCCCCAACAGATTGTATAATGCCGTCAGAAGTTAAATTTCCACCTATACTGAAATTAATAATTCCATCAGATTTTAACGAACCTACTTCTAAATTGCCAGAACCCAATCTAATACTGGTTTGGTCGTCAATTATAGCATTACCAATTTTTACAAAACCTGACTTACCTATAATGTTAAGATTGCCATCTTCAACTTCAACTGAGCCAAATTTAACATTGGTCTTATCCCCCATAACATTAACAGAGCTACCAAAATCTGCTTTATTTATATCAATATCAATGTCTGGATTATCAGAAACATTCAAACCACCAATTACATTTACTTCATCAAGTTTAAGAGAGAAGCCTTCATCAGTATTATTAGGTCTGTTCTGTTTTTGAAAATTAACAATAGCTCTTAAAGAATCAGTCGGTTTTATATATTCATCGAATGTAAAAATATTAAAGTTATTGCCAAGTAGCAAAGTCTTCCCACTCAATAGGCCTTTTCCAGCATAAACATTAAAGTCATTGTTATCTACAACTATTTCGTTAAATGTTGCATTAGCGTCAGAACCTAGAACAAAGTTGAAATTATTGTAAACACGAATATCACCAATATATATCTTTCCAGTATTGACTATATCAAGATTCTTTTTAACAGTTAGAGCATCGATACTCATGCTACCCTTGTTGTTAGCTATGTAGCCATTATTTTGCAAGTCAATCTGGTCAAAGATTGCTACACCACTACTAGTAACATTTAAAGAATTTGCTTGAATTTCTTTAACAGTTAGATTGCAAGAATTATTAGCCTTGAATTTATTTAAATCACTCTTATAAATATTGGTATTGCCAATGTTAGTTAAATCAAGTTGATTACCAGTTATGCTATTAATATCAAGTTTACTATTGTTAGTAGTAATCATAGATTTAAATTTAGAGTTTTTGATTAAAGCTTCTCCGTTGTTGGTCAAATCAACATCATCAAATTCGGAATAAGTAATAGAAGATTTACCGCCAACTAAAGCTTTCATCTGCTTAATTTCTGACATAGTAATTATTGCACCATTGTTAGCTATCAAATCTAACTTATTAATTGGTGTTTTATCAATGCTCATCATACCCTTTACTACTGCGGTCATAGTATTAACGGTGGAAGAAGTTATTGATGAGTTACCACCGACTTTAGTTGTAAAAGTGTCTATAGTAGAATTGGTTATAGAAGCGTCACCGCCGATTGTAGCCGTCACATCGTTAGATGTTAAGCTTGCAATTGTAGCTTTACTAGCAACTTCTAAGCCATAACTGCTATTAAGCAGGTTAGTAGCAATTAAATCACCTTTAATACTAGCTTTTAGCTTACCAATTGAAGAGTCGATGATTTGAGCGTTACCGTATATTGTAGCTGTTACATCATTACTAGTCAGGTTGACAATATTAACAGAACCACCAATATCAGCAGTTGTTTGTTTATTAGTAAGATTAGCGATTGTAGAATTACCACCAACCCTAGCAG
>CAJOQX010000027.1 GCA_905236865.1 Candidatus Rifleibacteriota bacterium | reverse complement strand
CCGTTGATTGAACGGTGACTTTCGTCTGCAATAATTAACGAAAAATCAGTCGGCTTAAAAAATTTTTTGTACTTATTATTTGCAACTAGGGTCTGTACCGTAGATACAACTATCTCTGCCTTACGCCAATCATCTGTATTTTCTTTGAAAATAACAGTTTGGTAATCAGGTGTGAGATAGTTTTGAAAATTTTTCTTCGCTTGATTTTCAAGCTCAATTCTATCAACAAGGAACAATACTCTATTAGCGTTTCCGCTTCTCAAAAATAATCGGATAACAGCAGCAGAAGTTAATGTTTTTCCTGTGCCTGTTGCCATTTCAAATAAAAAACGTTGATTTCCCGCTTTAACCGATGCCTGCAGAGCTTTTAATGCATTAATCTGATATGGTCTTAAAAAACGTAATCCAGTATCAAAGATAAACTTCTGTCTTGTTTCTTCATTTTTGTATTCAGGAGCTTCTGCATAATTAGGATTCTTTACAACAGCTATGTAATCACTTTTGATTTCCTCGTTGTATAATCTTGCAGGATTAGCATTAAAAGCCTTGCTGTCCCTTAAACTTTCATAACTTGGAAATGCAGTTATAATTTGGGGATTTCCTTTTGTAATGTTCCAAAAATAATGCTGATTACCGTTTGACAGGATGACGTATTTAACATACAAAGATTTTGCGTATTCTCTTGCTTGCTCTTTTCCAACAAGTGGATCTTTATCTTCAGATTTTGCTTCAAGAACAATAAATGGTTTTTCATTATTATCAAGCAACAAGAAATCTATAAATCCATTCGTCACCGTATCAAAATCATCCCCAAATGCATCTACCTGTGTTTTTGTCATTTTAACATTTGGTTCAACCTGAATATTTGCAGTTCCGTTTTCATCGTCAAAAAACCGCCAACCAGCATCTTCAAGAAGTTTATTTATTTTTATACGAGCTTTAGCTTCTTTTGCTTTCATGGCTTATGCTCCTTCCTGCGAAGTATCATCTGTGATATCTGAATTAAATGCTATTAATGAGTAGTATTTATTAGATTCTTTTTTAAAGACTAATTCTAAGGTCTGTATGTATTGATATTTCTTGCTGTTTTCCATATGTAATTTTAGTGTAATAGGAACTTCATCAAGTTGTTTTTCATCCTCTGTTAAATCAACAGGGATGTTCAACTCTCTAAATTCATCCGATGTTGTCACAAATATTCTGCAATTATCTTCAAAAATTCTTCCATTTACATCGACCACAGCTTTATTAACGTTTATAATATCATCACCTGTTCCCAAAACAGTAATTCCTTTTCTCTCAAAGTTATGGTTATATATGATAGGCAGTCCTGTATTAGGATTTTTTATCTTATGTTGAGGTATAAAATAGCCTCTTTTATGTTTTGTCTCTAAATTTAATAGTTTATCATTTATCTCTATAGCCCTTCTGTTTTGCCAAACTGTCACAATTCCTAAAATTACTGTGCCCATGAACGATAATACAGATGCATAATATGCAAATACATCTGAACCATCCCATACAGTTAAATACCCATCGTTTTTTAAATAACTTTCATTTATTATTATGGGCACTCCAAAAACGAGAACAACAAAAAACAAGAGCAATATTATCCCATATATTATTTTCTTCTTCATTCCATAACTCCGCTATTTTTATTCATATTTTTATATTCAACCAAACTCACATTACCCATCTCATTCGCTTTATCAATACAACCTTTTGTAAATCCTGATTTTGGGAATAAGTAGTAATGCTTTGTTTTATAATTAAACAGTTCGCTGTGTTTTACAAGGGTTTCCAAAGCGCCGAGGTCAACCTTTTCGTTTGTCCATTTGCATTCTGCAAACCGAGCAGTGTTTTTATCCTGTTCTATTATGTTCAACATAGGATGTGGCTCAACACTTAAAATGGTCGGTTATTTATCAACATATGCCTTTACTGCTTAATCATCCCAAAATGCTTCAAAGCTTCTGTAATTGCATCTTCTTTTTCTTTCGTGCAATTCGGCTGTTTTGAATCTACGGATTTTGGCTTATTATAGTTTTCTCTTTCAATGATGCCGTACTTTCGTTTTACCTGT
>CAJOQX010000026.1 GCA_905236865.1 Candidatus Rifleibacteriota bacterium | reverse complement strand
CCAATAGGAACTGATGGTCCCTGTGTTATTCGCGGTGGCAGTGCATTTGAAACTCCAGATTATTGTAGATGCGCAATAAGAAATAGTGCGTTTAGCGGGATTGTAGCTCAATATATCGGTTTCAGAGCAGCATTAACTCCTGTTCACAATCATTCTGGCAAAAGATTTTAAATCTATCAATAAAAACCTTTTATATGATGAATATTCTATAATCATTATTATTTGGTTTTTGAAGGAAATAACATGAATAAAAAATTAACTTTTGGAATAGTTATTGTTTGTTTGCTTAGTGGCATATTTTTGATTCCTTACATAACAAATCCCCTTGTAGCAAAAAACAAGATTAATTTTTACGGTTATTTGCATATCCTGTTATCTAGTTTAACAAGGAATGGAGAAAAGATGTCTTTTCTAGCTGCTTATGCATATAATGCAAGCGAGAATGACCTCAAGTTGGAAGAATATGCCATTGATTTATATGAAAAAGCTTCTAGCTTTGGAAACTTTGAATCAGATAGCATTTTAGCTTTATATAATATTTTTGTGAAAAATGACGAAAAAAAAGGGCTTGAATATATAAAGGAATTATCTAGAAAACATGAAGGAGTAGGAAATTTCTACTTAGGAATATATTACGTTCTTAAGAAAAATGATTATGAAAAAGGTGTAATTTTAATGAAACCTGCAAAAGACAACAAATTTTATTATGCTTTAAAGTATCCTCTAAGTCTTGACCAGCCCATAGAGAATGAAAAATTAAGGAAAGAAGTTGAAAATATAAAGAATGCAATTCTCGAAAAAAGAGAAATGAGTAACGTAGTTTTTCAATTGTAATAAGGCTATATTAAATTTTTATAGTTAGTATTTGTATCAATATACGTATGAATTTAGGAATATGTATGTGTCGATTTGGGGGTTAAGGAACTGTGAAAACGAAGATTAAAATTTACTTTTTTATTTTACTATGATAACCTTTATTTAAGATTTAAGGGAAGTAGCGTGAAAATCGTTCGCTGGTCCGCAGCCGTTAAAGTCGGAATGCTTAAGTCTACTAAATATTACCTCGAGACAGGAGCAAATCATGAGAAAGCCTTTTACTTTATTAATTTCAGCTTTATTAAGTTTATCTTTTACCCCATCTTATGCAGAAACAAAGCCTATAAAAGATTGGACTATAGCTGTATTTTTAAATGCTGACAATAATCTTGACCGATACGGTATGGAAGACCAGAAAGAAATGGCAAAGGTCGGTTCAAATGATTTCATGAATATTGTTACTCTTATTGATAGAGAAAAAGGGCCTGCCCAAATTAATTATATAGAAAAAGACAACATTAAGAAAATCAAAGACTTGGGCGAACTCGATATGGGTGATTACAAGGAATTTATTAAATTCGTCAAATTTATTAAAGCTAATTACCCTGCTAAGCATTATTCTTTTACTTTTTGGAACCACGGTTCAGGCTGGAGAAATAAAAGCGAAAAAAAATATTTTCAAAGGCATTTCTTATGATGATTCAAGTAATAGTTATATCACAACAAATCAGTTAAACATTGCTTTAAAAGAAGCTAATAAAATACTTGGCAAAAAAATAGACGTTTTAAATTTCGATGCCTGTTTAATGCAAATGATTGAAGTAGCCTATGCCTGCAAAGATTATGCTGACTATATGGTAGGTTCGGAAGAAATCGAACCAGGCTTTGGTTCACCTTACGATGCCATACTAGCCGAAGTTTCTCACAACATAACTCCTAGAGATTTAGCTGTTAATTGGGCAAAAGCCTATATTACCTCTTATTCAAATGGCACCCAAGGGAAAAGTTCTACCACACAGTCAGTTTTGAATCTTTCCAAAATAGATAATCTCACAGACTCAATAAGCGGTGTCGCTAAGGCTGTAATGAGTGGGAAATACGGTTTAGCATTAAGACAAGTATCTATAAGAGCACAAAAATATCATTACAATGATCATAAGGATTTGTATGACCTGCTCGAAAAGTTTAAAAGAGCAAGTAGAGAAGACAAATCTCTTCTAGAAGCTTTAAATAAAGCTCAGAAAGCGACAAAAGATACCGTGATTTATAATGGATATACTGGAAACAGTCTTGAAAACTCAAATGGTATCGCTATTTTCTTCCCTGCAAACTATATTCTTAGTGATATTTATAAGGATTTGGATTTTTCCAAAAAGTCTATGTGGGACGATATGATTTTGGATTTG
>CAJOQX010000025.1 GCA_905236865.1 Candidatus Rifleibacteriota bacterium | reverse complement strand
TATTTCAGGTGGAGTCGAAATTCCGTAACCTCCACCTATTAATAAAAAACCATTATTATTTAAAACTCTATATATTTCATTTAAAGCTGATTTTAAATCTTTCCAAAAAAATACTGAGCCTCTACTAAAAACAATATCAATACTTGAATTTTTGAAAGGTAATTTTTCTGCATTTGCATTTAATAATAATAAATTATTAGCGTTTGAGTTATTTTTGTATGCTCTTATCAACATATCTAATGATAAGTCTATGCCATATATTTTTGAAAAATCTTCTTTTAATAGTTCTTTTAATATATAACCTGGACCTGTGCCTATTTCTGCTATAGTTTTATTGGTAAAAGGTAAATTGTAATAGTTTTTTAAATCTTGTAATAAATATGGGAAGATTTTTGAAAATGTTGAATTAGCTATTTGCTCATAATGATTACTTGTTTTCATTTTAATATTATATCATATATATTTAATTTTAACTTGATACTTACTAATATTTTGTGATATTTTTCTAATAATAATGATAAGGGGAAAAAATGGATAATCAAGAACAATTGTTGAATCTAAAAGAAGTATCAGCTTTACTTAAAATTAATACTGAAGTTTTAAGACGTTGGCTTAGATCAGGTAAATTAGCTGGTTTAAAAGTTGGAAGTGACTGGCGAGTTAAATATTCTGATTTAGAACCATTGATTTCTTCATCTAATAATAATGCTAAAATAATTTCCAAAAAAGGTCTAAATTCCTTAAAAAAAATGTCTACAGCTTCCCCAAAATGGTTGGAATATTCTGGTTTGCCAAAATTATTAAACGATAAACATGGACCAGAAACTTGGCCTATATTTAAAAAATTATTAGAATTAGACTTTGATGCTGGAAGACCAGCTAATAGGTTAGTTGAGTATAATATTGACGAAATTGCTTTAATAACTGGTTATGATATTGATTTTGTTGCCAATATTTTGCATTTATTAGCTAATGATTGTTATATCGCTTTAAGTAGTGATGGGAATAAAAATTATTATTCTATTATAACACCTATCCGAACTCCCATATTGATATTAGATATTGATTATGAAAATGGTGGAATAAGAGGTGCACCATCTCCAGCTTTAAGCAACCCCTGTTTACGAAGATATTTGGAGTCATAAAATGAATAATGAATACTATGAAAAAAATAGTAATAAAATAAGTTTTAAATCCTTTTTTATACTAGATTTACTTACTTTTTTTGCTTATATTGGAATTGTTGTTTCGGCTCTAATTCCTTTTTTACCAATCAATGAACTTAGTTGGTTTAAAATAGGTATGGGTAAATATGTAGGTGTTGCTGTTATTTTCTCTATATATTTTTTGTATATTAAAAATTATTTTGCTTCATTTTTTATTAGTTTATTTTCATCTTTTTTTGCAATTCATGAATTAATTATATTTTTTGATAATTATGCAATTGAATTAGGAAAAGAACTTGGTAATGATGGAGTTTATAGATTTATTCCAGATATTTTTGTTAAGATTTGCGATTATAGATATGGTGTGTTTTGGGCAATATTATGCTCTTTACTTTCGTTGATTTTTGTTACTATAAATTGGATAAGATTTACTCGACAAACAAATTTAGAGGCTGTATAAAAAAATCACTCTCTTAAAAGAGAGTGATTTTTTTTATTTGGGGTCATGTGCCATTAATCTTCTTTGAGACCTGAAATATTTATACGGTGAATAATAATATAAATTTGCAATACCCGACATATATATACAGGCATAGCGTTCAACTAATGCTGCAAATCTAGATAATTCATTTCCTGCTCTCATAACTTCTCCCCAATATTTGTTAAACCCCTGTTGGCTTTGATTAATTAAATCTCTCAACTCTTCATCAATTTTCATCATTTTTTCTTTTATTTCTTCCCATTTTTGTCTATTAATCTTGGCGTTATCTTTTAGCCAAAGTTTTTCCCTATATCCTAATGAAACATCTTCTAATCTTTCTTTTTCAGTCATCTTTTTTGCAATTAATTTGTGTATTTCTTGTGTTCTTTCAAGAATAGGTACTTCTTCTTCTAATTCTTGAACTACCAAACCAGTTCGCCAGCCAATAGCTTTTTTTAAAGTAACTACATCTCCTAGAATATGATCTCCAAGATAAAGTATTTCAGAAGCATCAATCTTAAAGTTTTTTTCAAGATAATTAGCGTTTCCCCCTTGATAAATACTATTCCACTCTAAAGGTCCATAAAAGTTAGATAATAAACCTGTTTCTGGATTAACTTTTAAAAACATATTGGAACCTGTAAAAAAGGTAGGTTTATTAGCAGCAACAACAATAATATCAAATAGTTTTTGCCAAGGAAATTTTAGAAATTTACCAAAGCAATATTCCATAACTTTTTTGCTATAGTCATAATCGGAATTTGTAATTAAAGCTAATTTTTTCCCAAACTTTTTAAATTTTAAGAGAGCTTCAACTATTCTATTATCTTGAATTAGATATTTATCAGGAAAAGCAACTACATCGCCTTTTAAATCTTTTTCCATGTGTGCATTATTTAAAGAACGTTCTACTTCTTGAAACATTTTTTTATAATTTGGGGTGATTCCTTGTTTTTCATAAAAATCAACCAATTGAGCGTATAAGCACCCTTGAGCTTTTGAAAACATAGTATGAACTATATAATATCTTTTATCCGACAAATCAATACTATTTACTCCATACTTATCTTTTAATTGTTCATAGGATAAAAATTGAGTTCCATGTGATGCAATCCTTACAAACCCATATCTATTTACTTTTAAGAAATCCCCAGTTTCAGTGTCTATAACTAACCCTCTAATTATAAAATTTGAATCAAATTTAAAATTTAAAATATCTGTTGGGTAGGAATAATCTTTAATAAGTTTATTTTTTAATATAGAATAAGTTTTTTCTTCAAAGGCAGGAACATTATAAGTGACTAATGTATAATCCATGTCAAAGCCTATAAGCTTTATTGTATTCATATTTAATGTTCGATTTACAAAAATTTTATTTTCGCTATCTATATATTTCATATTGTTCCTTTTATATATTGAAAGTATTTGTTAATTATGATAAAAAAGTAAAGTATGAAAAAAATAAATTTCTTTAGTTTTCCATCTTGTAATATAGTAGTCAAAAAAGATTCTTCTGATGATATAAATATTAAAAGTGATAAAAAAAATCACTTAAAATTTACAAAAACAAAATTTAACTCTTGGTGCAGTTCAATAAATAGAAACAGCGAAAAACTAAATTTTGTTGTAACTATAAAATCAGAATAATTTTAAACTTTCTTGCTATATAGACTAATCAACAATTAATTATCAAATTTCTTCAAAAGAAGAATTTGAAAAAAGATTATATTTTATTAATTAAATATAATCTTTTTTTATAATCCATTTTCGACTTTTATATCATCAGAATAGACGTATAAATCACCATCTATACATAATGCTTCCATTCTTGATCTGATATCTAATGGATGTCCAGAGAATAATGCCAAATCACCATCATAGCCTTTTCTTATTTTTCCAACACGTTCCTCGATACCTAATATTTCAGCGGGATAGACTGTTATTGCAGAAAGAGCTCTTCTTTCATCTAGTCCATATTGAACTGCCATAGCAGCGGCAATACGTAATGTTTCAACAGCTAAGCCTGGAGAGTCACAAGTTAAAGCTACTTTAACTCCTGCATCCATTAATATTTTAGCAGATTCAAATGTTTTTTCATTGAGTTCATATCTTATTCTAGGTATTAAAGAAGGTCCTAGAACTACAGGAATCTGTTTTTCAGCAAGAATATCTGCCAATAAATGTGCTTCTGTTCCATATTCTATTACTATTTTTAAATCGAATTCCTCAGCTATACGAATAGCTGTCATAATGTCTTCGGCACGATGAGCACAGGCTCTCATTGGCACTTCACCTCTTATTAAAGGAAGAAGTGCTTCAAACTCAAAATTTCTATCTCTTGAAGATTTTTTATTTTGTTTTGAAATAGAATAATCTTGAACTTTCATTAGTTCTTCTCTTATAGATGCAGCAATACTCATTCTTGTTGAATTAGCTGTTTGATTTTTTTGAGAAGTAATTTTAGGCAATTCTCCAAAGGACATTAAGATACCAGCTTGTTCTACAATTAAACCAACATCGGCAGAATTTCCATTAGTTTTTAAGATAGAACATACTCCTGCAATAGGTAAGTTAGAAGAAGGGCAAACTAGAGTTGACGTAATTCCTGCTCTTCTAGCGTCATCTAATGCTTTGTCACGCATTTTGATGCCATCTAGAGGTCTTAGTTGAGGTGTAAATTCAGAATATATTTCAGAAGTATCATCATTATAAGAATAACTTTCGGTTAACCCGATGTGGCTATGAGCATCAATTAAACCTGGAATCAGATACTTTTGCTTGCAATCAATAATTTTGTCAACATTCTTATGAATGTTAGACCCAACCATTGTAATTTCGCCATTTTCAACTAAGACTTTTTGGCTAGGAAAAAACATTCCGTCTTTTATAATACGAACGTTGTTAAATATTATAGACATTTATACCCTCTATTATTTTCTTTCAAGAGCTTTTATACCGTCTATAAATACGTAATTTGGATTAGATCTTGTATCTAATGGATGACCGTTCCAAACAACAATATCAGCATCAAATCCGACTTCTATTTTCCCAAGGCGTTTATCTAACCCAAGAATAAAAGCTGCATTTTCAGTAAGACATTTTATTGCTTTGTCTTCATTTAAACCATATTTTACTGCTAATGCTGCGGTAACGTTTAATGCTTCGATAGAAATAACAGGATAATCTGTAGTTAAAGCAACAACACAACCTTCATCTGTTAAAATTTTTGGAGTTTCAAAAGATTTATGAGCAACTTCTGGTTTTGATCTGCCTGTTAAAGATGGTCCTACAACAGCTTTAGCTTTCCATTTACCTAATTCTTTTGAAATTAAATGACCTTCTGTGCAGTGATCAAAAACAATGTCAAGATTAAATTCTTGGGCGATGCGATAAGCAGTTATAATATCATCAGCTTGATGTGCATGTGCTCTAACAGGAATTTTTCCTTCGATTAAAGGTATCAAAGCTTCAAGTTTGATATCACGTTCTTTAAACTCTTTATTTTTCTTTCTTTTTAAGTAATCTTGAGTTTTCATCAGCCATTCTCTAATAACTGCTGCTGTACCCATTCTTGTGGATGGGAATTTTTTTTGATTACCATAAACCCCTTTTGGATTTTCACCGAATGCGAATTTCATAGCACAGCTATCTTTTATACAGCATTCATCGATTAATCTACCAAAAGTTTTTACGATACAAGCTTGACCTCCAATAGGATTAGCAGAACCTGGAGTAATCATTACAGTTGTAATACCACCATTTATTGCGTCTTTAAAAGCTTTATCTCTCATTTTTACAGCATCATAAGCTTTTATTTGAGGTGTTACAAGACCAAAAACTTCATTTGTATCGCTATCGGCATGACCAATTCCATCTTGTTCTAAACTAATATGAGTATGAGGGTCAATGAAACCTGGAACTATATATTTACCAGTGCAATCAATAGTTTCAACAATTTCATCGCTTTTCTTTTTTGTAGCTGCAGGAAGAGCTTTACCTTTTTTTAATTTATTTGATACTATTGAAATTTCAGCAATTTTATCATTTTCGATAATTAATTTTTCTAATTCTTGAAATTTACCTTGGTAAAATATTTGTCCTTTTTCTAATACAGTCTTCATTAAAAACCCCTTTCCACATAAAAAAACTAGTTTTTCTAAAATAATTATTTATTATACAATATATATATTTCTTATTCAACTTGAATTATATATTTAAGAGGGAAATGTTAATATTAATAACTACTTGACAGAGATTAAATAAGTTTATTATAATCAAAGGTAATGAAGAGAAAAACTATAATTTTATTGTTGCTGATAGCTTTTTATGCCTGTGGTTGTAATGAATCAAAACAAAACCATTTGCAACCAGATAATAAAGCTAATTTTTCTATGAATCAGCGTTCTAAAGAAAATATTGTTAATACTAATTCTTCTTCAAATAGTTTGGAAATAGAGAAAAACGTGCTTGAAGATGCACAAAAAAATTACCAAGATTCATATAATGAATATGTAAGATGTCTTAGAGAGAGCGGACCTCAAACGGTTGAAACCCTACAAGCATTAACAATGTATCAGAAAAATTATCAAATTTATCAAATGTTATTAAATGCGGAATCTAACAAGCAAAAGAAACAGAATTAATTTTCGGCTTTTATTTCTTTTGCTAGAGTAGAACAATTTTTTCCAGCTTGCTTACTAGAATACATTGCAGAATCAGATGCTTTTATTAAAGATTCTTTATTATTAGCATGTAACGGATAAGAAGCAATACCGATACTTACAGTGATGTGAAGTTTTCCAGAACTATGTGGTAATTCTATTGCTGATATATTTTTTCTGATTCGTTCAGCAGATAAAAAAGCATCTTCTGATTTTGTTTCAGGAAGAATAATACACATTTCTTCACCACCATAGCGACAAGGAACATCTATTGATGTTCTAACAGTATCTTTTATTGTAGCCGCAACTTGTTGAAGAACAACATCACCAATTTGATGGCCGTATTGATCGTTAAATTTTTTGAAATTATCAATATCTATCATAATTAAACTTACATTTAAATTATAACGTCTAGCTCTTAGCAATTCTTCTGTAAGTCTAGCTTGAAAATAACGATGAACATATAAATGTGTAAGTCCGTCAGTTATAGAAAGTTCATATAATTTATTATTCTCAATAGTAACGGCAGCTTGAGATCCAATAAGAGTTAATAGACTTAAATCATTTTGATTAAAAAGTTGGTTATCTTTTTTATTAACGATATTAATAACTCCGATGGTTCCTTCTTTAAATTTTAATGGAGCACAAATAAGACTATTAATATCTTCAACAGGCATAATACTTCCAAAATTTTGAAATCTAGCATCTTTGAAGCCTTCATTGCTGATTATACCTTCGCCTTCTAAAGCAACTTTACCACAAACGCCAGAACCTAATTTAATAGGTTTACTGTTAATAGCTCTATAGCGACCACCTGTAGCAACTTTTATTATTAATTCGTCTGTTTGATCATCTAAAAGCATAATTGAACCGCGTTCCGCTTGTAATATATCTATAGCATGGGAAAGAACGAATTTTAATAAATCTTCAGAATTAGTAAAAAGATTTACAGCATTGCTTATTTCAAAAAGAGTATTTAATTCTTTCATTCTAAGTTCTTTTTGCTCTTTTTCTTCTTTTATATTACGAATCATTTCTGTGAAGTTATTGCTTAAAATACCTATTTCATCATTGCGTTTAATTTTGCTTTTTATATTTAAATCTCCATTAGCTACTTTAGTTGTATTTTCAGCTAATTCATTAATAGGTTGAGCGATATTCATAGCAAGAACAGTTCCTGTAGCTATAGCAAGAATTAGTCCTAACAAACCAAATAAGAAGAAATCTAACTGCATTTTATTTCCTAAATCTTGATATGAAGAATTTGGGACAAGTATTTCTATTTTTATGTCGTTAGAAATCCTGTTTGGCAAAGCAGATGTATGAATAAAAGAAAAAGATTTATTGTTTAATTCTGATTTACCGTAATCCAGTTCTGGTTTTTCAACAACTGAACCGATTCGTCTTCTAGCATAAACATCCATCTGGGTTGTTAGTATTTTTCTATTAATGTAATAAATAGAATAATCTGCCTCAGCTAATATTTTTAACTTGTCTAAAAAATCATTTTTTATTTTTTGAGCAAAAACAATATGTTTAGGTTTTATTGTTTTAAACTTTGTTATCATAGCAGAGGCAAAAATCCATGGTTCATCGTTTATTACATAGATATTAACTCCAAGAGAAGTCTGGCAAATCGCAGGAAATATTACATTATTTAAAGAGTTTTGTGTAAATTTACCTATTTGAACTGTTGCAAAAGATCTATCTTCAATTAAAGCAATATAGTCTAAATCAGTTTTTACTAATTCGCTTTCAAAAAGGGAAAAAGTTTCTTTTTCTGGGAAACCTTGTAATGCTATAGAATCAATTTCAAAATCAACTAAAGTTTTAGCTCTAAGTTTCAATGAATCTAATTTGTCTTCTAAGCTATCTCTAAATAAATTAGTTGCATGATTTAAATCTTTTATTATATCTGTTTCTGCAACAGCGTAAGTTCTATTTAAAGAAATTATAGTAAGTATTGTCAAAGGTAGTATTAGAATCAAACTAAATAATAAAATTATTTTAATTTTAAGTTTGCTATTGTTGATTAAATTAGTAAAAAGCACGTTTCAAATCAACCTTTCCATCGATTTTTCTTAAACCTTCAACAAAGGTTTTTCTGATATCAGAAAATCTCTTTTTTTTCTTGATAGAGGAAGAAATTTGGCTTTCAAGACTAGGTAAATAATTTTCATTTATAGCTACTTTATATATTGCATCTTCATAAAAACTATCTTTCCAAGGAATAATCTTAAAAGTGTTTTTGTTTTTTTCGATAGAAAAGCCTGAAAAAGATAGAAACTCATTATTTTTTAAGCTTTCATCAATAATTTGGTGTAATATTTTACCTGTTAATTCAACTATATAAACTCCTTCGTTGGATTTAAAATCAGAAAATATTCTAGCCATACTAACTTCAATAAGAGGTTCACGAGTTTTGTTAATAATAGAAGCAGGAACAACTGCAAAATCAGCATTAGTTTCATTTTTAATCATTTCACAAAGCAAAAAAGAATACTTATATTCATTGTTTTTATCTCTTTGAGTAATAGGTTTAGATAAATTTAAAATATCAGCAGACAAAATATTTCTTATTAAATAATCTTCGTCAGTTTCTTTATAGTTTGGTGTTGTTAGTGGTGAAATACTTGCCTGTTTTTTTAGATATTCTTTAAAACTTTCTCTTATCATGCCTTTAATCTTAGGGTTACGACCAGCCGAAAGTTCTGGCCAATCTAAAGAATTAGCGTGCATAAAGTCGTTTATTGCAACAGTATATGTAGCATTTAATTCAAGAGGTTTCCCATTTATATCAATCTGTATAATTCTACAACCAGGAGGATTTAATGAAGAATAAATGCATTCGATTCCTGATGATTGCAAAAAACCTGATTTGCTGTCAGACAAAGAGAGTTCCACTAAGTCTTCCAATTCATTTCCTGGTAATTCAACAGTAATTAGATTGTTTTCAAAAGGAAGAATTTCATATAAATTACGTAAAGTTACTGTTCCTTCTGAAATCACTGATTTTATACCGCCAGAATTTGTTAAAGCAACATCTGCACCAGAAGCACTTTTCATACTATCAGCAATTAAATAACCAATAGTTGATTCAGACATAAAAGAATGTTTAAAATTTCCTTTACTAATAGTTATTGTTTCATCAAGAAGGCTATCTATTTTAGATTCAAATTTTGATATTTCTTGATTTAAGGTTGAATCAGGTTCAATATTACTACTATCAATTGGGAAAATTCTATGTAATCCTTGTTCAATTTGCCATTTTCCATTCTGATAAACTATTTTAACAATACCAACACCAGCACCACGGCTAGGAGCAGTTTGGCAAACCAAAGGTTTTTCACCAAAAACAACCGAACCTTGTCCTATCAAATCGCCAATAATAATATCAACATCAGGGAACTCTTTTGAAAGATTACGTAAAGAGGCAATTCCAGAATGATGAGATAGAAGAATTATTATTTCAGCTCCATTTTCTTTTAGGGAAGATGCGGTTTTTTGAACAGATGATTTCATATCTGAAACTTCTAAGTTTAATATATTGTCAGAACGGGTGTTTCTAGAAATTTCATCTTGTCCAAGACCGATAATACCTATATTTACACCACCTTTATTAATAATTATAGAAGATTTAAAAGGATTTTCTTTTGTTGAAATATCTTTATAATTACATGCTAACATCGGTACTTGATTACTATTTATAAAACCTTTCAAAGCTTCAAATCCAAATTCAAATTCAAGATTACCAATAACCATTGCATCATAGCCCATCTTATTCATTAATTTTAAGGGGATTTCACCCATTGTTAATGTAGCTTCAGCAGTACCAAATAAAGCATCACCTGTATCTAGCAATATAACGTTGTCTGGATCTATATTAAAGGGAACAGACATTTTTTTTATAAAACCCTTAATAAATGCCAAACCTCCAACTTGGTCGTATTGTTTGCTATCAACGCTACCAGCAAAAGGTTTAATTTGTCCTCTAAGATTAGATGTGTATATGATAGTGATATTTTTAGATGGCAAACGAACATAGTCATAAATGAATGTACCACCAAGAAAACAAACTAATAATATAGTAACGATAGCAAGATTTCTAACCAATTTTGTTACACTCCAAAAAGAAATATCAATTTATTATAACATATTTAAGGTATAGAAATAAATAATATTAGTGTTTTTGTTAGGATAAAGTCATAAAATATGATTTAAAGTTATCAAAGATTGCTATAAAACAATCAAAAAAAGAATTTAATAAATAAATTTACTAGATTTCTTGAAACTATGGTCATAAAATTAATTATTGATTATTTTTAGGCTTTATGTGCCAAATTTCCAAATTTTCAGAAGAAATATCTGTAATAAATCTAGAAGGTTTAGTTAAAAATTCTCTAGTTTGTTTATCCCAAATACCAGATGGATAAGAAATAGTCAAACCTTCCATAGCTCTTGTCATCGCAACATACATTAATCGTCTTTCCTCTTCAATATCTTCTATTCTTTTAGTATTGCTTAAAGATGGCAATCTACCGTCTAATGCACTTATAATGATAACTTGTTTCCATTCTAATCCTTTTGAGGAATGTATGGTAGATAGAGTTAGCTTCATTTGATTATTATTAATTTCATCATCGTTATCGTTCTTATCAATGAATATTTCAGAAAGAAACTGTTGAAGATTAGGGTATTTGGAAGATATTAAAGAAATCTGATCTAAAAGTTTTGAAACATTTGATAGTTCATTAGGATTTCTTTCTTTTAAAAGTGAAAGATAATAATCAATTACAAAATTTAAAATATAAATTGGTTCTTTGGTTAAAAAATTTATATTTCTAATTAGCATATCTGAAAGAGAAGCTAGTTCCGTTTTTATTTCAGGATTTGCTTTAAAACCTTTTAAATTTAATGGTTCTGGTTGGTTTTTAATATATTCAATAATAGAAGAGGCTGTTTGAGTACCGATACCTTTTAATAAGGTTAAAACTTTCAGCCAAGAAATGTTATCATAAGGATTGTTTAATATTCTCAAGTAAGCCAAAACATTTCTTATATGTTCTGAATCAAATATTTTTGAACCACCTGATTTTTTATAAGGAATACTTCTTTTGGCTAATTCTAGCTCTAGTTCATAAGAATGATTTGAATTACGAAATAATACAGCTATATCGTTTAAAGAATAACCTGAATTATAAAGTTGCAAGATTCTATGAGCGACTAGATTAGCTTCCTCTTTTTCTGAGGAACATTTAACTAAAATAATCTTATTTCCATCAGGTTTTTCTGTAAATAACTTTTTCGGAATACAAATTTTAGAATGACTAATTAAAGAATTAGTAGCTTTTAATATATATCCATAGCTTCTGTAATTCTCTTCCAATTTAATAATCTTACAGTCAGGAAATATCTTTTTAAAATCAAAGATATTTTCAATTCTACTTCCACGAAAAGAATAAATACTTTGTGCGTCATCTCCAACGACCATTAGATTATTGTGTTTTTTTGCCAATAAATAAGTGATTGAAGCTTGAATTTTATTTGTATCTTGAAATTCATCAACCATAATATAACGGTATTTGTTAGATAGATTTTCACAAATATCTGGCATAAGTAAAAGTCGATATAAATATTCTAATAAATCATCATAATCAAGAACATTGTTTTCTTTTTTATATCTTTTGTAAGCTTCGTCTATATTTTGAAGGCATTTTTCATTTACGTTAGTATTAGGATAATAAGCTAATAATGTATCGTGAATAGAAATAGAGTTATTTCTTGATCTTGAAATAATGTGAAAAATAGTGTTTTTGCTTATTCGTTGAGTAAAGTCTTGTAAACTAGGAATATTTCTTAGAGATTGAATTATATCAGCAGAATCATTATCGTCTACAACAGTAAAATTACGGTTAATATTTAATCTTTCATAAAATTTTGGAATAATGAAATTAGCAAATCTGTGAAATGTACCGCTTTCGATTTGTTTCGCATTAGAACCTATCAAAGAGTTTATTCTTGCTAACATATCTTTTGCTGCTTTTTTGGTGAAAGTCAGCAAGAGAATAGATGAAGGATCTATATTGTTGTCGATAAGATTCGCTACACGATAAGTTAATGTAGTTGTTTTACCAGAACCAGCACCTGCAAGACACAGTATAGGGCCGTTTATAGTATAGACTGCTTTTTGTTGAGATTTATTTAACTTAGAGAAATCTATCATTCTATTTCAAGGTTGTTCCTGGATAATAAAATTCTAGGATTTGTTTATAATCTAGACCTTTTTTTGCCAATCCATCAGCTCCATATAAACACATCCCGACTCCGTCTCCTTCACCCATGCCTTTAATAAGCATAGAACGTCTAAGTTGCTCCAATGAAAACCTCATACTTTTAAAGCTATTTGTTCCATAAAAATCTTGTAAATGTTCAAGAAAATCCATCCCTGAAATTTCTTGAACTTTGAGACCAAACATTCTAATAGTAATAATTCTTCCCTCATTATTAATTTTAATTGGGGTATATTTGACATAAATATTATCTGCTCCACCAGCAAACTGTAACGATAAAAATTCTGTTATAGAAGTTAATGGAATTTCAAGATTCCAATGAAAAGATGGACTATGAAAACAATTTTCAGAACCT
>CAJOQX010000024.1 GCA_905236865.1 Candidatus Rifleibacteriota bacterium | reverse complement strand
TAAAAGAATTCTTGATAGAAAAACAGTCGGAGGTAATAGCTATGTGTCGTATCAAAGAAGTAAGAAAGCCTTATTGTTTATGCTTGGTATGTAGTGTTGTTACTTGCCGAATAATTTTGTGAACATTAGTAATTCAAGTTTATCTTTGGCAAAATTATTTAGTGGAGACTCATAAACAAAACCAAGCGTATTGTTGTTTGTTAAACCTATTATTGTTGGAATATCATATTCTATTTTTAAGCTTCTGCCAATTATTGCGTGATTGTCTATAACGACAGGAACTGCGATTGAGAAATTTCTCAAAGCATCTTCGTTCTTTTTTCGATGGTTGGCATATTCTGTACTATCAGGATTGAAAGCCCAAATTATATCGCAAAAATTACTATATTTTAAAGCTAAATAATGTGCCCATTTTCGTATGTCATGTCTTAAAGCCCATTTCCCTGTAAGAATTAGCAATGGTCTATTTAATCCATTGCGATTTGTCCAGGTTTTTCCATTCAAATCTCTGAATTCAAAAGAAGTAAAATATTCGTAAGGTTTTACTTTCCTTATAGAATATGGCGGTAAACGCTTTTTATCAATATCAAAATCTGGTATATTTTCTGCAGACTGCGCAAAAGATATGATTGGATGAAGCAAAAGGCTTAATGCTATAATTTTAATTTTATTCATTGTTGTATGGGCTATATAATTATTTATTGATTGTTACGTTTCTTTGTTATTAAATTGCCGAATTAATATAACCCCATAAAAGCAAATAGATTTTATGGAGTTTTCAACTTTTCTTTACCAATATAGCACAAACTAGAAAGCCCGCATTTTTTACAAAGATTAGTGTCTTTCCCATAAGTGCATTTCCCACTAATACCTAAATGACAAATTGCAAAATCATATTTTATAGGGTCTTCTGGACAACATTCTTTAAGCTTACTAGTTATTTCTTTTGCAGTTTGCAGATCATCGGCTTTTCTTGTGGTTAAACCAATATTTCTACTTATTTTACTAATATGGGTGTCTAGAGGAATAATTAGTTCTGATGCTGGAACTTCGCTCCAAATACCTATGTCGACACCATCGTTTGGTCTGACCATCCATCTAAGAAACATGTGCCATCTTTTGCAACAACCACCAGATTTAGGATCAGGCAATAAATGCTTTATTCCATGTGGAACAGGGCTAATACACATTTCTGCTTCTTTATAAATAGAATCTCTTAATTCTGAAAGCCCTTCTATTGTATTTTTATTTTTATTATAGCCCTCAAAAAAAACATTTTTTAGACTTCCTTTTTTATTTATGACATTTCCAATAGAATAAGCAAAAGTAGCTATTTCGTTAGCGGTGCTCATTCTGTAACCTATCCATGGAAAATCTTTATTTGGTTCGCTAGTAATAAGTTTTAGAAACTCAAAATTACAGCTTTGCATTATTGTAGCGATTTTTTTTGTAAATTGAGCTGCTGAACCATAAGAAAGCATAGCAGAAAAAACAGCTACTGCTTCCACTTCCTTATGGCTTTTCCCTTCATCAAAAAATCGACGCTGAAACTGAATAGGGTCAGCACTAACTCTATCTACAGGCGGAAAGTCTGTTAGTATTTTGTCAAGCAATTCTTTAAGCATTATTTTTAAGATGTAAGATGGAAGATGGAAGATATTAGTAATTATTGTTTTTGGTAGTTATTGTTATTAGAAGCTCAGCAAGCTAACAAGTATTTGAGATAACACTTAGCTCTTAGTCTTTGATAAAACAATAAAAACAACAAAAACCAACTACAATGTAAACTTTTTTAAAGATATAGATGTTTCTCTTATATCTCCATTTTTGATATTATATCTTTTATCTTCTATCTTCCTTAATACTGGAATGAGCTACCACCAATAAATTCTCTTAGAATTGAAGTCGGAGGTACTTCTTCTACCATCTTTGGATCTAATGGACAGAAGTAGGATAAGGTTCTAAGAATCTGTCTAGCTTGACTATAAACTGGACTATCTGGAGTAATATCCATAAATAGCTTTTCTGCAATTGGTCTTAGAACAGCCCATTCATAAGGAACAGCTGAATTAAATACTGCATCAGCATTTTCTTGGAATGGGAATATGTTGTGAACTTCGCCTCTATTTACAGAAGGCCAACGCATAATTGTTGATTCGGCTGAATAACTGCGGTATTTTGAATCTCTAACAGTTCTTCTTATTAAGCGAGTGTCTGTGGTGCTTATTCGGTTATAATCATCTATAACTAATTGGGTTAAAGCACTGATATAAATCTTGAATTTACAATCAGATGGAACAAGTTCTGTTAATCTTGGATTTAAACCGTGAATACCTTCGACAATTATAATCTGGTCTTCATTTATTCGCATTGGAGTAGTTTTATCTTTTCTACTACCTGTATGAAAATCATATTCAGGAATTTGAACCGTTTTGCCTTCAAGAAGTTCTACCATGTGCTGGTTAAATAAAGGAAGATCTAGAGCTTCGATTGCTTCAAAATCGTAATCGCCATCTTCGTCTAATGGGGTTTTATCTCGACCGACAAAGTAATTGTCAAGAGAAAGAGTGATTGGTCTTAAACCATTAACCTTTAAGCTTGTGCAAAGGCGTTTACTAAAAGTTGTTTTACCAGAACTAGAAGGACCAGCAATCAAGACTATTCTTATGGAATTATGACTGCTAATCTGATCAGCAATAACTTGAATTTTCTTTTGATGCAGGGCTTCTGAAGTCTTTATGAAGTCTGAAATAGTACCGTCCTTAATAATTTCATTAAGACGACCAACATTATTAACTTCAAGAATTCTACCCCATTCTTTACTTTCACGATAAGCTGCAAAAATCTTTGGCTGTCTTCTCGGTTGAGAAGCTACACATGGATTTGCCATATCAGGGAACAATAGAACAAAACCATTGGCATATTGTTTTAAATCAAAAACTTTTAAATAACCTGTAGAAGGAACCATTGGTCCCATATCTAAATCTATATATTTCCAACAAGAAACTATATCTACTCTGTCAGCATTAATATTCTTTAAAAGACGAGCTTTTTCAGGATAGCCTTCTTTTTCAAAAAGATCTTTAGCTTCTGCACGAGTCATTGTAAACTTTTCAAAAAGTTCATCTTTTTCTATGATGCTGTCCATTCTCTTTTTTATTTGAGATAAAATCCTATCAGAAACAGGAACGTCTGTAAATAAATCATAATAAAAACCATTGCCTATCGCATGGTCTATAACTAATCTAGCGTTTCTATAAAGCTCTAATATTGTTCTAGCTAATACAAAAGAAAGACTTCTTTTGTAACAGTCACGACCAAAACTTGACTTATATGTTAAAAACTCAATCTTGCAATTCATTGAAGGAGTAAAATCAAGTCCTAAAACTTCATTGTTTACTTTGGCACATATATAAGGCAGGTTGTCTTTACCTAATTCTAAGCTTTTTGATAGTGCTAATATTGATTGCCCCTTATCTAGCTTGTGAATTGAACCATCATTGATTACTGTAATCTCGATTTGTTGTGGTTCTTTGTTTAAAATCTTTTCTTCACTCATTCTTTACCTTCTTTAAATCTTTAAAATAGGGAGTACTTCCCATATTATTCACTAATACCATTCTTTAAACTTTTGTGTCAATAGTATTTGTAGTAAAAAAACAAAACATAATAAAAATTGATGTATACATCGAAGCAATAATTCTTGTCATATTATCCTTCGGTTCTCAACTTCCAATTACTCCAACGTTTTTAACATTTTTTACTCTTATTTACTTTTGCCCTTTTTTATTACTTTTTTAGATGAAAATTATACTATAAGGATATATAATTAAAGTTGAACTATATTTAGGAAAGAAGCTTTAAACTAACAGGTCATTTGTGAAATTACCTACTAGAGTTAATAATATAATATAATATATTTTAGATGATGGAAAATAAAAATTAGGAGAAGTAAAAAAATGACAAAATCAAGAAGAAATCATACTATTAAAATGTATAATTTAAGATTGGGTTTTAAAAATCTCTTGGCTTCGTTATTTTTTGAATCGCCATTAAGTTTTGTGAACAGTTATTTAAGCAATAACTTTGAAAAAGCTTTGAATGGTATTTGGGGTGATTGGGTAAAAAATGAACATTATAACTCTGATGTTTATAAGACTGAATTTTCTGTAGATTGTTGTAAAGGAAAAACAGATGATGAATTTTTTACATTCATTTTTATGCCAGAAATTGTCGACGTTAATAAACCTGTAGCTTTAAGTGCTTATAAATGGCATAAAAGGCTTGGAGTTGGTTATATTTTATATAATAACATTAAAACTAATGTTTCACGTTTCTATGTATGCGAAAGTAGTGTAAGTGGAACCTTGAGGATGTTTCCCGCCAGATGGGAATATGTGCCACTTTATTATGTGAATGAATATTTAAGAAATGGTGAAATAAGAAACATTAAAGAAATTTGTTCAAATTCTTATGATGAGATTAAAGCAAGATTTTATCAGAATGTAGAATATGACGTTGAATACACCTGTGTACATTCAGACCTATGGAATGCAATTGTAAACAAAGCACCAGTCAAAGAAATAAAAAAACTGATTGAAGCAGGTAGTAATTTGTATGAAGAAGCCTCTCCTGAAGAAATAGAAAAAGATGGAGATCCTGAAATTATAAATAAAGTTTTAGATCATCCAAATTGTTTAGAATTAGTAAAACTCTTTGTTGAACATGGTTTTGATGTAAAGAAAGAATTGAAAGACGGTAGCAATCTAGTAACCGATTCTGTTTTTTGTGATGACCCAAGAGTATTTTTCTATTTATATAATTTAGATCAAAATATACATATTCATCCTAATGGAGAAAATAAATATGTTTTGTTGCCTATTGCTGTAATGGGTTGTAAAAATCCTGATATAATAAAATTTCTAGTAGATAAAGGAGCGCCATTAGATTTTGTTGATGAACATGGTTGGAACTTAATTCATCATGCTACTTCAAATCCGAATCCAGAAATTTTAAAGCTGCTAATAGATTACGGTGTTCCTGTAGAAAATAAAGATTATAAAGAACTCAAACCTTTCCAGCCAATTGATTATTCAATTATTAATGAACCTGATTATAATAAAACCCTAACTCCATTAGCATTAGCAGCAACGGATTGTAATCCAGAAGTATGCGAAATTTTAATAAAAGCAGGAGCACGATTAGAAGCTAAAGACCAATTTGGACAAACTCCTTTGATGTTATCAACTAGGAATAAAAATCCTGAAGTTTTCAGACTTCTACTCAAATATGGTGCAAATATAAATGCCTTAGATTATATGAAACAAGGTGTTTTAAATCACGCTTTGAAAAATGCACCATTAGAAATAGTAAAAGAAATTGTAGAACTAACTAATGCTCATTTTCATAACTATAATTACGAAATATATATTAAAAATATTGTAAAAATGGAAGCTATTCGTTCTATGGTTCAAAGAGACCATAAGTTGTTAGAAACTCTTTTGCAGACTGGAGTGGATCCAAATTTTCAAAAAGAAAAAAAGCTTCCTTTTATTTTCCTTGCTGCCGAAAACCCTGATTTAAGAGTATTGGATTTTTTAGCCGAAAATGGCTGTGATTTATCATTGGGAACAAAAGAAGAAAATGTTGCTAGTCATTCATTAGAAAATAACTCTAATCCTAATATAATTAATTATTTGATAAGTAATAATTTATGGGTAGATGATGTTTTCTTTATTAGTGAGCATATTGCCAAGAATCCAAATGTTGAAGTTTGGAAGAGTCTATGGAGAACAGGTTTCCCTCTAACTTATCAAGATGAAAACGGAACTTCTCTTTTAATGAAAGTTTTTTATAAAAATAGTAAACCAAATTTAGATGTGGTCAAATATTTAAGTTATGAATCTACTGTTAATCTAAAAGATAAAAATGGAACAACTGTTGCTCACCTTGCTGCTCAAGATAGAGTTCTAGATTATTTAGTTACTTTGTATTTAGCTGGTGCTTATTTAAATGAACGAGAAAAAACCTATGGCTTTACACCGTTAATGATGGCTTGCTATAAAAATATAAATCCAGAAATAATTCGTTTTTTTATTAATTTAGGTATTTCTCTCAAACAACAAGCTTATGATGGTAAGACATTAGCTCATTTTGCAGCTTCAAATCCAAATCCTCAAATTATGCAAATGCTTATTGATTTAGGAGCTATTTATGATAGTGAAGATAGAATAGAATGTCAGACTCCTCTACATATTGCTGCTAGAAAAGGGAATCCTGAAGTTTGCAAAGTTTTGTTAGAAAATGGTAGCAGATTGGAAGCTAGAGATATAAATCATTGTACTCCTCTTTTAAATTCAACAATGAATCCTAATCCTAACGTTTTTAAATATTTAATAAAATCTGGAGCCAATATAAAAGCAAAAGATTATTTAAAAAACACTATTATTCAGCACGCATTAGCTAATTCAACTTTTGAATTGTTTATAGAAATTGCAGAATTAACCAAAACTAAATTCGATGAAACCAATTTTGAAAATTATATGAAGCATATAAATTATATAAATTATGTTTCAGAACATTGGAATTCTTTAGGATTTCCTTATTATAAAAAAGAAGTCGAAAAACTCCCCTATATATTAGCTGCTGCATTAAATCCAGATATTAGAGTTTTAAATTATTTAAAAGAAAAAGGTTGTAATATATTTGATGGAAATTTTGATGAAAATGTTATTGCTTATGCATTAGCTAGAAATCCAAATCCAAATATGCTTAATTATTTACTAGGAGAAAAAATAGAAGAAAAATTTTATGATTTGGTTTTTAATAATATTTGGAAAAACCCATCTGTTAATGTTTGGGAAAGAATTTTTGATTTAGGTTTTCCTTATGACTATCAAGATGAATACGGAACATCTCTTTTAATGAAAGTGTTTAAAGAAAATTCAAATCCTAATACAGATGTAATAGCTTTATTGAGTCATGAAAAAACAGTAAATTTAAAAGATAATTATGGATTGACAGCCTGTCATTATGCTGCTCAAAGAGAAAATGTCGTTTATTTGCAAATGTTACATTCGAGAGGTGCAAAAATTAATGAAAAAGAAAACTACCAGAATACAACACCTTTGATGGCGGCTTGTAGCAAAGTTTCAAATCCAGCAATTATTGATTTCCTTGTAAAAAATGGAGCAAATATAAAGGAAAGAAGTTTAAACGGTAACGATGCGTTACTATATTCCTGTCTTAATCCAAATCCTGCTGTTGCTCTTTTTCTAATCAAAGATTTGAAAGCTGATATTCATACCAAAAATAGAGATGGAGAAAATATTTTGATGGAAGCTATAAGAGCTAAATCAAACGATTTGGTTAAAGCTTTTTTAGATTTTGGTATAGATGTAAACGAAAAAGATAATTATGGGAATAACTCAATTGTTTTTTCGGCATTTTATAATCCTTCTATAGAAATATTTGATTTGCTGATAAAAAAAGGAGCTGATATTAATTTCAAAAAGGATAAGAATGAAAATCTTTTGATTTTAGCCGCTAGAAATAATAGTAATGAAAAACTTATAGAATATTTGCTTAATAAAGGTTTTAAAATAAATTATGTAACTTCAGAAGGTGAAACACCTTTATTGGCAGCAGCTTACAATGGTAATTTTATGGTGTTGGAAACATTAATTAAAAATGGTGCAAACTTATCTGATACTGATAACAACAAAAGAAATATTTTACATTTGGCATCAAATAAAAATAAGTCTTATGTCGTTTCTATTCTAATTGATAAAGGTATTCCATTAGAAAATATAGATTCTCTTGGAAATACTGCATTGTTGTTTGCTGCTATGAATGACGACATCAATGTTATGAAAACACTAGTTGATAAAGGTGCTGACTTTAAGGTTGTTAATTACTCTGGAAACACAGCATTGACAATAGCTTCTTCTTGCCAAAATAATCCTGAAATGATTAAATATCTGATAGAAAAAGGTGTTGATGTAAATGCTCAAAACGAAAACAATTCGTCAGCATTAATGATGGCTGCTGGAAATAATCCGAATCCTGAAATTGTTGAATTGCTTATTGCAGCAGGTGCAGACATAAATGCTGAAGATATAAATGGTGATAATGCTTATAAAATTGCTAAAAATTATAACCCCAATCCAGCAGTTGCAGAGACAATTAAAAAATATATGACTATGGCTTCATTTAAAGAAACACCTTTCAATATCCCATCTTCAAGAGATATTAATTAGTGTCAGATTGATAGAAGTTTTTTACCTAAAATAATCAGAAATAAAAAAATAATTATAAAAAGTAGTTTATTAAATGACTTTTTTAATAATTAAATAATATATACTATTATTACTTAGATAAATAAAGTCTAAACAACTTTATAGTCTATAATCGTTAATCGAAATCAATTATTATAAGCTTGGTAATTGATTTAATTTGATATACTTAATATTATGGAGGTTATATGAAAACATTAAATAAAATAGCGGTTATTCCAGATGTTCATGGTGAATATTTTTGGAAAAAAGCAGCAGAAAAAATAGATTCTGTTGATGAAGTTGTCTTTTTAGGCGATTATCTTGATTCTTATAATCCATATTTCAAACGATTTTTTGGCTTTAATATTCCTGATTTTAACGACCATGACGAATTAGATAATTTTAAAGAAATACTAGACTTTAAAAAAGCTTACCCTGAAAAAGTAATACTTTTATTGGGAAATCATGATATTGGTTATTTACTTGATTTGGGTTGTTCGCGCCAAGCTACAGGAGAAATTCGTAAAAATTATAAGAGATTTTTTGAAGATAATATTTCTTTATTCCAAATGACTGAATATGTTCAGTTGAATGATAATAAAATTCTTTTTTCTCATGCAGGTATTCTAACAAAATGGTTAAACCAGATAAACCAAAGGTTGGGGCTAGAAAATGTTTCATTAAAAAATGAGATTTTAGATGGTTTATTTAATAAACAAATCATTAGATATAAAGAGCCAGATTACAGAGAATTTTTACGATGGGCTTTATGGCTAGTAGGACCAATTAGAGGCGGCTATAACGGCGATTGTGGCTCTATTGTCTGGGCAGATTCTTCAGAATGGGCAGGTGAAGAAAACTTTTTTGGTAAAGAGATTTCGCAAATTGTTGGTCATAATAAACTTTGTTCTGGTAAATTTTTAAGCAAAGGTGTTGAATTGACAGAAGGAGTGTTTTGCGTTGATACCATATCTCCTAACGTTCTTTTTTGGTAACTTTTCTCTTTTATTTAATCTCTTAAGAGGTCATTTCTGAAATGACCTTTTTTTATAAAAAATCATTATAATTGTATTTGTTGGTGAATAAAATTTTATTTAAGGAGTCTTAATTATGGCAGATACAACAGAAATGGTTTTCATTATTGACAAAAGCGGTTCTATGTCTGGATTAGAAAGCGACACTATTGGCGGTTTCAATTCTAACATCACAAAACAGCTTGAAACAGGCGAAAATGTTCTCGTGACTACAGTTTTATTTGATACTAAATTCATTACTTTGCATGACAGAGTTAATATTACAAAAATAGAAAAAATGACTAAAAATGACTACACTCCAGGTGGTAGCACTGCTCTTTGCGATGCTGTAGGTAATACTATAAACCGAATAAAATACGCACAGCAGTATTTAAAAGAAGATGAAAAACCAAATAAAACAATGTTTGTTATCATAACAGATGGTCAAGAAAACTCTAGCAGAGAATTTTCTTCTTCTCAGATAAAAAAGCTTATAACAGAACAAAAGAAAGAACATGACTGGGAATTTATTTTCTTAGGTGCAAATATGGATGCTGTAGAAACTGCTAACACTTACGGTATTAATGCAGATAGAGCTGTTACTTATATGTCAGATTTTGTAGGAACAACTACAGCCTGGAATGCAATAGCTGGTCTTACATCATGTTTTGCTAAAGTAGGTAGAAAAGCTCTTGATAAAGAATGGAAAAGAGATATTGAAGAAGATACTCGCAAACGTGGAAGATAAAAAATACTTATGAAGTAAGGGTGTAGTAAATTAAAAGACTAGATTGCCACGCAGTTTAATAGCTGCGAGACAATCTAGTTTTTTTATTAAAAACAACAAAAACCAACTACTATAAAAACGAAATATATGTTATCATTAAATAAAAACGAAGGAAATTTTTATGCCATTATTTATTATAAATGATGATATAACAAAACAAAAGGTTGATGCAATAGTAAACGCTGCAAACGAAACTTTGCTTGGTGGTAGTGGTGTTGATGGCAGTATTCATCGTGCTGCTGGTCCAAAACTCTTAGAAGAGTGTAAAACTCTTAATGGCTGTAATATTGGTGACGCAAAAATAACAAAAGGTTATAATTTGCCTGCAAAATATGTTATTCATACTGTTGGACCTGTTTGGCAAGGCGGAAAGAACGGAGAGGAAGAACTTCTGACATCCTGTTATAATCGTTCACTACAGCTTGCCGTTGAAAATAAATGTGAGAGTATTGCTTTCCCTATGATTTCTACAGGGGTTTATGGCTATCCAAAATATGAAGCAATGCAAATTGCTAAAAAAACGATTGTTAAATTCCTTTCAGAATTAGATGTTGATATAGATGTTTATATTGTTCTTTTTGGAAATGATATAACTGGTTATTTTGATATTGAAGATGGGCTGAATGATTATTTTATAGGAAAAACGTCGGGTGTTATGCCTTATATTTCTGACGGCACTATTATGGGGGCCGTAAGAATGTTTAGTAATGTTTGTTCTGGTGTTGGTTTAATCAAAAACGTTTTTGCTAAAATTTCTAACGCAGCACCTAATTTAGAGGATGTAATTAATAAGCGTAGAGAGTCTTTTTCTTCAATGGTTATGAGAAAAATACAAGAATCAGGAATGACCGAAGTTGCTTGTTATCAAGCTGCAAATATAAACAAACAGATTTTTTCTAAAATAAGAAGTAGTGCAGGGGAAGACGATTTAGATGGCTATCAACCCACCAAAAACACAGCGTTGTCTTTTGCTATAGCTTTAAAGCTTAATTTGGAAGAATCAAAAGATTTATTAGGAAAAGCTGGTTATGCTTTTTCTGACGCAAATAAAACTGATATTATTGTTGAATACTGTATTACTAATCGTATTTATGATATTTATAAAGTAAATGATTTTCTATTTGCTTATAACCAGCCAGTTCTAGGTTCAAAATGCCATTGAATTAAGATTTATGAGAGGCTACCGCCTCTTTTTTTTTGAATAAAAACCTAATTAAAAACTTATATCTATTGAAGAAGGAAGAATAGTGTGTGTTCCTTCTTCTGACCTCTTTCAAAAAAGGTCATTTGAGAAATGACCTTTTTTGTAAATATATTGTTTATAATTTATTTAAGATGAATTAAAAACAACTAAAGGAGTTTTTATATGTTTGAAGATATTGTAGAAAGAATTGAGAAATTTATGAAATCTGAAAGTGGTAAGAAATTGAAAGAACTTTTGGAAATAATCTGCAAACCACCTGATCCGCCAGTAATAATTTTAAAAGATTATCCTAAAAAAGAATGATGTTTCTGACCGTTAAATACTACCTAACTCAATATTTATTAAATAATTTAAGGAGAAAAAAAATGAACGAAGAAATACGTAATAAATTCAATGAATTGAAACAAAAAGAAGGCTTCAAAAAGATCGAAGAACGTATTAATCAACTTTATAAAATTGGCAAAACAGATGTTAAAGATATATTTAATAGTGATGCTTTCCAAGAAATGTTTGATCAGGTAAGCTTGCTACTAGGCAAAGAAGTTAAACCAACTCTTCTTATGATTGGTAAAACT
>CAJOQX010000023.1 GCA_905236865.1 Candidatus Rifleibacteriota bacterium | reverse complement strand
AGATATATAAATGTTGAGTATTCCCATAATATATGACACTTTTCCAAGAATTTTTTATTATGCCCAATATTGATGTTGAGCATTGTTGCAGTCCATTCGAAACCATTTGACTTATCTTCGTGCAAAAAAGCATCTGAAAGTTTTAAAATCTTCTTATCTGCTACTTTTCGGTCTTCACCATTATAAAAGACATAATATTGAGGAGTAGGAATCTTTATAAGCTTAGAACCATAAATACTATCTTCGCACTTTTCTATATATGACTGATAAAGATGTGAGAAGTATATTAACCCACGCAAAGGCATATTGGGATTATATGTACTCTGATGTTCAAACAAAGCCATATTACCATCAATAAGGAAAGAAACGTCGTTTTTAACAGAAATATAAATAGCATCTTCAAGAGTTGTATATACCAAATCATTAAGATTTGTGTAGTTTGTATCTGCTAAAGCGTTGTACAAATCAAGAATATTCTGTTTGTATTCTTCCGAACCAAATAGAATTGCAAATATAGAGCTTTTGTATTCCCTGTTTACTTTCAAATCTTCCATTGCTTCACCTAATTTTATTATACAGGTTTTAAGGAGTTTAGTAAACAATCAAATTATATTGCTATACAATAAAAATCAAACTATTTTATTATCTCAAAAATTCTGTTATACTAGCAAATCAAAAAAAGCCTAATAAATAAGGAGAAAAAATGAATAAAAAAGTCACTACTTTTATTATTGTAATAGCTGCAATAGCAGTTTCCCTCTATATCTGTAAAGATAAAATATGGCCACAGATAAAAGAAAAACAGCATATAGTTCCAAAAGAACGTGTTGCAAAAGTTTTCAAAATTGGAAAAGTTGAAGGGAATAGTACCGTTACTTATCCTGGCGTTGTAAAATCACTTAAACACGCAGAATTATTCTTCAGAGTTTCTGGACCTGTAATAGAAAATAAGCTAGAAATAGGTCAGCCTGTTAGGGAAGGCCAAGTTTTGATGAAAATAGACCAGCGTGATTATTTACGTGAAATAGATAGGCTAAAACAAGAACTTAAAATAAATAAAGATCAGAGAGATTTGAATAAAACAAATTTCAAAAGAACTGAACAACTTTATAAACAGCAGGCTATTAGTAAGTCAGAATACGATGCTGCTCTTACTAAAGCTAATGTTTCAGATGCTCAGTTGAAATCTTTGGAAGAATCGATAAAAAAAGCTCAAGACATGTTAGGTGATACTTCTCTAAGAGCACCTTTCTCTGGAGTTGTTACAGATTTAAGAATAAAACAATTTGAAAATGCTCAAGCTAATGTTCCTGTAATGACTATTGATGATTTGAGAGAAGTTGAAGTTCATGTCAGCGTTCCTGCAGGAAATATGCCTGATATGAGTTTTAACGATAAAGACAGAGATAAGGATTATGTTTATGATGTAACATTCCCTGGAAGAGGCAAGAGAATACTTAAAGGTGTTATGAATGGATTTAAGGCTGTAGCTGCTGATAACAGCGAAACTTATGATGTTTCTTTGAAGGTTAAAGCTCCAGAAGATTTTATTATACTTCCAGGTATGAGTGCAGAAGTAATTAATGTTCCAAATTTTAAAATAAAACAAGATTCAACTATAGCTGTTCCTTTTGCTTCTGTATTTAAAAGAGGTGATAAATCCTATGTTTGGATTTTTAATCCAACAACTAAGGGAATTTCTGCTCGCGAAGTGACTTTGGGGCAACCTGTGTCTGAAAATGATCTTCAAATTCTAAGCGGATTGGAATCTGGCGAAGTGATTATTGCAGCAGGTGTTGACTGGTTGTCAGAAGATAATACTATTCGGGTTATGAATCCGGAGGTTTTGTAAATGCAAATAGTTGATTATGTAATAAAGCATAAAAGCTTTATGTGGCTGCTTGTTGTTGTTACAACAATAGCTGGTATCTTCAGTTATTTAGAATTAGGAAGACTTGAGTATCCTAACTACAAGATAAAAGTTGCGACTATAACTACTCTTTATCCTGGTGCTACAGCAAAACAGGTAGAAACAGAAGTTACAGAAAAAGTTGAAGAAGAAGTTCAAAAAATGGCTCAGGTTGATTATATCACCTCTTTGAGCCAAAATGGGATGTCCTTAGTATATGTTTATATTAAATCAAAATATACTGGTAACGAAATCCCACAGATATGGGACGAATTGCGCCGCAAGGCTAATGATGTCAGACCTTCTCTTCCATCAGGCGTTACCAATATGATTGTTGGTGATGATTTTGGTGATGTTTTCGGTATTTATTTTGCTCTTTCTGGAAAAGGCTACACTATTGATGAATTAAAAGATTATGCTGACACTCTGAAAAAAGAACTTTTGCGAGTTCCTCAAGTTGCAAATATTGACTATTGGGGTGTTCCAACAAAAGCTATTTATGTTGAATTTAATAGAACAAAGTTGAATAATTTGAATATTTCTCAAAAAGCTTTATTCGGCACTTTGGCTAGCAGTAACACAATCACAAGTGCAGGCGCAATAAAGATTGATGATGAATATGCAAGAATAAGAATAACTGGAGAAATAGATAGCGTCGAATCTATTCAAAACCTTTATGTTACTGATAATAAGGGAAATTTATTAAAAATAGGTGATATAGCAGAAGTAAAACGTGGTCATGTAGAACCTGATAGCCAGATTATGTATTATAATGGCGAACGCGCTATCGGTATTGGTATTTCAGCAGTTGAAAATGGCAACGTTGTAAAAATGGGTAAAGATGTTAAGGATAAACTTGAAGCGTTAAAATATTCTATGCCTGTTGGAATGCAAATAAACTATATCAATTTCCAAGCAAAGGATGTTCAGGAATCTATTGATAACTTCAATGTTAACTTTGTTGAATCTGTTTTGATTGTTATCGGCGTTTTGCTGATTTTCATGGGGTGGCGTTCTGGAGTTGTAATAGGTCTGATTTTGATTCTGATTATTCTTGGAACTTTTGTAATTATGTATCTCTGGGGAATAGAATTACAGCTTATTTCTCTTGGTGCCTTAATTATCGCTCTTGGTATGTTGGTCGATAATGCTATTGTTGTTGTCGATGGTTATTTGGTCAAGACTTCTAGAGGAAAAGATCCAGAATCTGCTTTAAAAGAAATTGCTGACGAAAACCAGTGGGCACTGCTTGGGGCAACTTTTGTAGCAATCTGTGCTTTCATGGCTATAGGTCTAAACGAAGGTGACATGGGGGAATTTTGTAAATCTCTCTTCTATGTTATAGCTATTTCATTGCTGTTGAGCTGGGTTATGGCTCTTACTTTTACTCCTTTGTTCTGTCTAGCAATGATTCCACCTGAAAAACCTTCAGAAAATAGCGGCGATGTTTATGACGGCAAATTTTATAAGTTGTTTGAAAAGTCTTTAAAATTTTGCTTGGATAACAGATTTGTTGTCAGCTTTTTGCTAATATTGGCATTAGTTGTATCTGTAGTAAAATTTGGAGATGTTCCTACAAGCTTTATGCCAAATTCCACAAGAAAGCAGTTTATTGTGGATTACTGGCGTTCTCAAGGCAGCCATATAGATGAAACAAAGAAAGATGTTCTTGAAATCTCTGATTATATAAGAAAAATACCTGGTGTAACCAATGCCTGTTCTTGTATAGGTGCAGGAACTCTGCGTTTCATGCTTACTTATAATGGCGCTGGTCCTTCAGGTGGATATGGTCAGATTATCGTAGATGTTGATGATTACCTAAAGATAGATGGTATTATTAAAAATGTTGCTGAGCATATTAGGAATAATTATCCTAGTTCAGATTCTCAGGTTATGAAATTCGGTATAGGTTCTGCTAATCCGTTCAAGATAGAAGTAAGATTCAGAGGACCTGATTCTAAAGTTTTAAGAGAACTTGCAGAAAAGGCAAAAACTATATTACGTAATACCGAAAACGCTCTCTATGTTCGTGATGACTGGCGTTATCCTGTTAAGTCCGTTCAGCTTAAGTTCTCTGAAATTAAGGGAAGACGTGTCGGCGTAACAAGAAGCGATTTTGCTCAGGCCGTTAACTGGAATTTAAGTGGCGAAGTTGCTGGAGTTTTGAGAGAAAACGACGAACAAATTCCGATAATTTCCAGACCTGTTGAAAGCGAACGTAAGAGTATTACAGAACTTAACAATGTGTTAGTTTGGAGTAGCAGCACTGGTAAGAGTTATCCTATAAGTCAGGTAAGCGATGGTGTAGAAACTGTTTTTGAAGATTACCAGATTTATAAACGCGACAGAATGCCAACAATAACTGTTCAGTGTACTCCTGCCCAGGGCACTGCAGATGAATTTAGGAATATGGTTTATGATCAATTTGAAGCTATTGAACTTCCTGAATTTTATTCTATGAATTGGGGCGGTGAATTTGAAGCAAGCGGTGAAGCTACTGAAAAACTCAAAACTATGTTCCCAATCAGCGTTGTAATTATGTTCATCATAATTGCTGCTTTGTTCACTACATTGAAAGACGTTTGGGCAGCATTTGCAGTATTGCCTTTCTCAATCATTGGTGTAACCTTTGGTTTGCTTGCCGTAGACAAGTCTTTCGGTTTCATGGCTATTCTTGGTTTCTTGGGTCTGGCAGGTATGCTTTTGAAGAACGCTATTGTTCTTATTGACCAGGCTAATT
>CAJOQX010000022.1 GCA_905236865.1 Candidatus Rifleibacteriota bacterium | reverse complement strand
TTTTGCAATAGCATTTTTATTAAGCTTTTGAGAAATTTTTTATCTACTACTTTCAAGATATTGACAATAAAGCTAAAACAATATAACATTCTATGCAATTATAACTAAGATAATATTTAAGTAGGAGCCTATGAACAAATTCGCCTTTACTAGCCTGCTGGCTGTTTTTCTTCTAGTTTTCTCTGTTACTAACCTGTTTGCCTATGAAAGTAATGTTATTATTGGCTTTGATATAGAGGGCAATCAGCTAATTGATGACAATATCATTTTATTGAATATTGCCGAAAAAGTCGGCGATACTCTTTCTGCTCAAGCTGTTCAAGATGACATAGCACGAATAGGAGAAATGGGATTCTTTTCTTACGTTGGTGCGGAAGTAAGAACAGAAGGAACCGGTAAAAAAGTTATTTTTAACGTTGAAGAAAATGCTATTGTTGGAGAAATTTCTATAAAGGGTTGCACAAAAGTTAAAGATGAAAAGATTTTAGAAGCAATGGAATCTAAAATAGGCACTGTTTTTAACTCTAAGCTTCTTACACAAGATATCCAACATATTAATGACACATTGGGACGTGAAGGTTATTTATTTTCAAAAGTATCAGATGCTTATGTTCAAGACCAAGGAAGCAAGATAAACATTGAAATTACAGAAGGTATACTTGCTGATGTTAAAATCGAAGGTCTTAAAAAGACAAAAGAAAAAGTTGTTAGACGTGAACTTACTGTTAAACCTGGTGAAATATACGATAATAAAAAGATTGTTCGCGACTTGCAACGACTATATAATTTAGGCTTTTTTGAAGAAGTTCGCAGAGACCATCTGCCAGGCAAAACTCCAGATGAAATAGTGTTGGTTATACATTTGGTAGAACAAAAAACAGGTCGTGCAGGTGTTGGTGCTGGGTATTCTTCTCTTAACGGTTTGGTTGGTTTTGTAAATCTTTCTCAAAACAATTTTCAAGGAAGCGGTAAACGTGTTTATTTGAAAACAGAATTTGGTGGAGTTGAAAGCTACGAAGTTGGTTATTTTGACTCTTGGTTCAGAGATAGACCTCAAAGTTTTGGAATAGACGTTTATAATACTGAATATACTAGAAATCTTTACGCTAATGGTCATGAAATCAATGAGTATGATGAAAGAAGAAAAGGTGGTGCTATTACTCTAGGCAAACGTTTAACTCGTGATGTAGATTTATCGTTCAGATTTAGAGATGAAAAAATAAAATTAACTCCTACTACATCTGGAGTAGCTTTACCAATAGGAGCAGTAAACGGTAGGTTACAAACATTAGCTATGATTATCGACAAAGATACGAGAGATAATCGTTTTAGACCTACTGGCGGAGTTCACGACACTTTCTGGGTAGAAACAACAGGCGGTATTTTGAAAGGTGCTAACCAATACACTAAATATATGGCATCTTTACGTCGTTATATTCCATTAAATAATAGTAAAAAAACAGTCTTCGCAATTCAGGGGGTTTATGCCGATACATCTATAGGCGAAGGCTTTATGCCAATATATGATATGTTTTCAGTTGGTGGTAGTAGCAGTATTCGTGGTTATGAAGAAAGAGAATTTCTTGGAACGAGAGTTGCTTATGCTAACTTAGAAATACGTCAGAATCTGGCAAAGAACTTTGATATTGTTGGTTTCTATGATTTTGGTAGTGCATGGGGAACTAGTTACGATAGAACAAAGATTGACTATGACAGAAAAGCTGGCTATGGTATTGGTATAAGGTTACAGACTCCACTGGGTCCTGTTGCGCTAGACTATGGTAAGGCTGAAGATCGTAGTTCAGGAGAAACTTATGTGAACTTCGGTTCTTCATTCTAATAAGGAGACAGAAAATGAAAAAGTGTTTTGCTAAATTTTTAATTATTGCTGGGCTAGTTGTTTGCCCTATTATGGTTTCTGCTGCTGAATTTGGTGTTATTGATGCAGGACAAATATTTAACAAATACAATGAAACCCAAAAAACTAAGAATATGCTTGAAAGTAAGAAAGCTTCTCTTCAAGATGAATTAGAAAAAAAGAAAGCTGAAGTCAAAAAGCTTAATGATAAATACATTGAATTGGCTAAAGAAGTTCAAGCCAAAAGAGATGCTAAAAAAGACAAAGAAGTTCCTGCTTTAGAAAAACAAATTGCTGAAATTCGTAAGCAATACGCTGCTAAAGAAGCAGAACTTCAAGAATTCTATAGTACTTCACAAAAAAATCTTTATGCATTAGAAGAAAAAGAATTAGGTAATCTTTCTAAAAATTTAGATTCTAAAGTAGATGCAGTTATTGAAAAAATAGCTAAAAAATATAAACTTAAAGCTGTTTTTGAAAAGAGAAGCGTATATTGGAAAGATCCTAAAATTTGCCAAGATATTACTGATGAAATCATTAAAGCTTTGAATGGTGGCAAGTAATAAATACTATTAATTATGAGCATATCCAATGGAAAAAGTATTAGTTTAAAAGAGCTTGCAGCTTTGTGTGGTGGTCGGGTTGTAGGAGATGAGAACGTTGTTGTTTCTTCTATAGCTTCATTAGATGTAGCAAAAGCAGGAGAATTAACTTTTCTTACTGGAACGAAAAACTTTTCAGATATTTCTGAAAGTTTGAAAACAAATAAAATAGCTGCAGTAATTACTAGTGAAAATATTCCAGATCTTCCTGTTCCATCAATAAGATTGAAAAATCCTCATTTAGGATTGATAGCCGCATTAAACTTTTTCCGAAAAGAAGTAAAAATATCTTATAAAATACATCCTACTGCTTATGTTAGCGAATCTGCAACAGTTGCTTCAGATGCAATTGTCGGACCAAATGCTGTAGTAGAAGATGGAGCAATAATTGGTGCAGGCTCTCATATTGAAGGAACTGCTTATATAGGCAGATTTGCTAAAATAGGTTCTAATACGCACATTCATCCAGGCGTAAAAATATTAGATGACTGTGTTGTGGGTTCAAACTGTATTATACATTCAAATACCGTAATTGGAAGTGATGGTTATGGTTTTGCCCAAGAACAGGGGCAGCATATAAAAGTTCCTCAGCTTGGTAATGTAATAATAGAAGATAATGTCGAAATAGGTGCTTGTGTTACTGTTGATAGAGCCACAATGGAATCTACAGTAATAGGTGAAGGCACAAAAACAGACAATCATATTCATATTGCTCATAATGTAAAAATAGGCAAAAAATGTTTGATAGTTGCACAAGTAGGTATTGCTGGTGGGGCTACAATTGGTGATTATGTCGTAATTGCAGGAAAAGCTGGGATAATTGGTCATGTCCATATTGGAACAGGTTCAACTATTTTATCTTGTGGAATAGTTACTAATAATGTTCCTGAAAAAAGTTATATTTCTGGCTTTCCAGCAAAACCTCACCAAGAAGAGTTACGTATCAAAGGTGCTTTACGCAAATTGCCAGATTTAATTAAACGAGTTAAAAATTTAGAGAATAAAATTGATGAAGAAAAGTAATTATATTGTTATCTTTTGTGTTGTTATATTTGGATTATTTTTATTCCAAACTAAACAATTACAAGCAGAAGATTCCCCAACAGATTTTCGTTTTAGGTATTCAGGTTCATCTGTTTTTTCGCTCCCTACAGGTAATTGTAAATCTTCTGCGTCATATATAAATGACGACAGCAATTCTTCTTTTTTCGTTTCACAAAGCTTAGGTAATCTATTAGAAGTTTCTATGCTAAGAAGACTTAGTGGAGAAAAAAAAGGCAAAAATACCATAAACGGAAAATTGGCTTTAATGAGCGAAGGAGATTATTGTCCTGGAGTATCTATAGGTGTGGTAGATGTGAATAAAAAATTAGGAGATAGAATATATTTTGCTGCTGCTTCTAAAAATTTTGAAGATTTTGGCTTTAGCATCCATGCTGGCTTGCTAAAAGACCCAATAGATGATGATAAAAAAACTTTTTTTGGAGTAGAAAAAATTATTCTTCCGTTACTTACCATAGCGGCAGAACGCTATGACGATATAAATACCTATGGTATTAAAATATCTCCTTATCCTGGTTTGAGTCTTGATGTAGCTCAAAGAGATGGGAAAGAAGAATTGTTTAATCTCGTATATTCTAGAAGTTATTAAATTATGACAATAAAAAAACAAAATACATTAGCAAAAGCGGTTGAAGTTGAAGGAATAGGTTTACATACTGGTAAGCCTGTAAAGATGGAGTTTGTTCCAGCACCAGAAAATACAGGTATTGTGTTTGTTAGAACAGATATTCAAAATGAGCCAGCTATTAAAGCTTCTTTTAAAAATGTTACATCAACAGTAAGAGGAACTGTTTTAACTGAAAATAATGTTTCAGTTAACACTGTTGAACATGTTTTGTCCGCTCTTAGAGGTTGTGGAATAGACAATCTTTTTGTAAGGCTTTCTAGTGAAGAACCACCTATTTGCGATGGAAGTGCAAAAAAATTTGTTGAAATGATAGATGAAGCAGGTATCAATGTTCAAGAAGCCAATAGAGCAGTTTATTCTGTAAAAGAAATGCTTCATCTACAATCAGATGGTAAATCAATGATATACACACCATCAGAAAATTTTGAAATTAGTTTCACACTATCTTATGAAGACAATATTATTCCTGCAAAATCTTATCATTTGATAGTCAATGAAGAAACTTACAGAGAGCTAATTGCCCCATCAAGAACCTTTGGATTTGAACACGAGTTTGAATATTTAAAAACGAACAATCTTGCTCGAGGCGGAAGTCTAGAAAATGCTATTGTTATCAATAAAGACGGCAGTATTCGCAATCCTGAAGGTTTAAGAGATGAAAATGAACTAATAAAGCATAAAATATTAGATATGATCGGAGATTTTGCTCTTCTAGGTGGTGATATTAAAGGATGTGTTTGTGCTGAAAAAACAGGTCATAGTTTTAATGCAAAATTCGCACAATTATTTTTTGAAAAATTTAGTGAAGCTCAAAAGAGCGAGGAACATAAAATGATGAATATAGAAGATATAAAAAAATGTTTACCTCATCGTTACCCAATGTTGTTGATAGACAGAGTAACATCTATTGTTCCAGGTGAATATATTTCTGGTTATAAAAATGTCACAGCAAATGAAGAATTTTTCAATGGTCATTTTCCAGACAAGTCAATTATGCCTGGGGTATTCTTGATTGAAATTATGGGGCAATTGTCTGGTATTCTATTTCTTTCACAACCCGAATACAATGGTAAAATTCCTATTTTCTTAGGTATAGATAAAGTAAGATTTAGAAGACAGGTTATACCTGGCGATAGATTAGATGTTTCCGCAAAAGTGTTAAAACTTAGAGGCTTAACAGGTAAAATGGAAGCCCAAATAAAAATAGATGGAGAACTTGCTACGAGTGGGGAACTTTTGTTCCAACTAGTTGATGCTAAATAAAGGAGTAAGATATGGCTATTCATCCTACTGCAATAGTTGCTAAAGGTGCAAAAATTCACCCATCAGTTGAGATAGGTCCTTATGCTTATATTGGTCCTAATGTTGAAATAGGTGAAAATACTATTGTTGGTCATAGTGCTAACATAGATGGTTGGACAACTATCGGGAAAAACAATGTTATTCACTGTATGACAGTTATCGGTGCTCCTCCACAAGACCTTAAATATAAGGGGGAACGTACTTTTGTTAAAATAGGTGATGGAAATCACTTTAGAGAATTTTCTACAGTTCATTTAGCAGAAGGAGAAGATAATGTTACTGAAATAGGCAATAATAACCTATTTATGGCTTACGTTCATGTTGCACATAATTGTAAAATAGGTAACAATAACATTATGTCTAATAACGTTACATTTGCTGGGCACGCTCAAGTAGGCGACAGAGCTGTTCTTGGTGGATTTTCTGCATTCCATCAGTTTACTCATGTTGGCGATATGTGTATGGTTGGCGGTATGTCAAAAGTTACAAAGGATGTTCCACCATATACAAAAATTGATGGTAATCCTGTTTATGTTATTGGTTTAAATGCAGTAGGATTAAAGCGAAACAACGTTCCAAGAGAATCTATAGCCAATTTAAAGAAACTTTATAAGATTTTTTTCCGTTCTGACATGAATGTTTCTCAGGTTCTTGATAGGTGGGACGAATTAGTTGACGCTACAGACCCTTATGTTCAAAAATTCTATGAGTTTGTTATGAATTCTAATCGAGGTGTCTGCAAGAAAATACGAGGCACAAGTATTAGTAGCGAAGAATAAAGTTATGTAAAAGGCTCACTTTGTGTGAGCCTTTTTATTTTTATATTACAAATTACATTTACTTCTAATCTCTGAATTCTTTTTTTATCAAATATTTTTTTCTAACATACACCTCTTAGTGCTACACAATACAGAGTTTTTTCTTATTTAACAATATTGATAAAGAAGTATAAAATCTGTTAAAATAAGAATAATTAAAATACTTGAAAGGGAAAAATTATGGATAAACTTAGAAAATACATGGGATTTATCTGTCTAATATTATGTTTCTTATCTTTATACTTCGTTGCCTGTGCAGAAGTTAATGTAGGTAATAAAGCTCCTGAAATATCGGCTCAAAGCTGGATAAATGGTGATGGAATAACTCTAGCTGATTCTGGAGATAAAATAGTAGTTGTAGAATTTTGGGCAACCTGGTGTCCGCCTTGCCGTGAATCTATAAAACATTTGAAAAAGATGAATGCAAAATACAAAACTAAAAATGTTGTTTTTGTTTCCTTAACAAACGAAGATAAAGCCACTGTTCAAAAATTCAATATAAAAGCTGGAATGGATTGGTTGGTAGGTACTGGAAGCAATTCTGCTAACGAATATGGTGTTAGAGGAATTCCTCATGCATTTGTAGTTCAAAAAGGAAAAATAATTTGGGCTGGTCATCCAATGGATGGTTTAGAAGAAAAATTAGCAGAACTGACAAAATAAATTGAAAAAGCAAGAAATAGAATTTAGAGTTCTCGATATAATTGAACGGCTCGAAAAAGGGCAACCTATCGAAGACGATATGGTTGAACTAAAAACAGAATGGCCATCAGACCATTTTAAAGCTGCACGTCGCATAGCAGCACACGCAAATTGTGCTAGAGGTGAGCCAATAATGTGGCTTATCGGAATAGATGAAAAAACAGGAGTTGTAGGTGCAGACTTTGAAGAACTCTCTGTTTGGTATGCAAAAATCAAATCAAAGTTTGACCAAGGTATAGCTCCTAATTTAATCAGTTTAGCTGTTCCTTATGAAGGAAAAACCGTTGTCGCTCTTGTTTTTGAAACAGAACGTGCCCCATTTGTTATTAGAATTCCTGCAACTTGGGGACCTGTAACTAATGAAGTTCCTTGGCGTGAAGCCAATTCAACAAGATCAGCAAGGCGTTCAGATTTAATCAAACTACTTTTTCCTATTCAAAAACAACCTAACATAGAAATCTTAGATGGCAGTATAGAACTTCAAAAATCTATCTCAAGTATTGGGCAAGGGGCTTATCAGTGGAATCTGAATATGATGCTCTATTTTATTACAAATTCCTCTGAAACAATGGTTTTCCCTTTTCATCGTTGCGAAGTACTTTGGCGACCACAGGGAAGACCAGATGAAAAACCTTTTTCTAATTTAAAGATTAAGCCTCCAACTTCTTATTCTAGTCGTGAACTTAAACAAAAGAATAAATCGTTAACCGTTGACAGTACAGATTATGAAGTGCTTATAGATACAGCAGGAATGACAGAACTTACCGCAGAATATTTTGAAGACGAAAAGCATGGTCCTATATTGTTTGAAGATATTGAACTAAAATTAAAACTTTGTTCTCATCATTCAGATTTGCCTGTTTCATTAGATGCATTGTTCCATCTTGTTCAAAAACAAAAAGAACCCTCTGATAGACTAATAGGCAGATGGGAAATAAAAAACAAATCTAATCAAACAAAGAATCTAGCAAATGAATAATAGTTCCATTCCTCTTAAATGGCATAATTTAATAAAAGAATCCTTAACGTCACAATCTAGCAAAGATAAAATTTTTGCACTGGATTTTTTAAGTCAGTCAACATCTTTATCTCTTGATTTTTGTAAAGAAATAATGCCTTGTATAACTCAGGCTGTTCTTTCTCCAGACCGTCAAGTTAGAGATTATGCTCGACAAGCAAGAAACCATATTTTAGACACCTTTTCAGAAATAGATATACATATCTCTAATTCTGAACCTTTTGATATACATATCAAAGAAGGCGAAAAATTAACAGCAAAGCAAATACTCTTACATAAACTCCGTTTAAAAAGCAGATATGTTGTTTTTGAAGCTATGGATAGACTTACCGAAAGCGGGGATTCAACGTTAGTAGAGCCTTTAATTGAATATCTTAAAAACGAGAAAGACGAGTATAAAATATCTTACTTGTTAAAGTTGATGGGGCGTTTTAACGACGAACGTATTCCTGATGTATTGGTTAAATATCTTACTCATGAGGACAAGAGAATTGTTGCAAATGCATTAGAAGCTCTTTGTGAATTTAAAGTTCCTAGTCTTTCTTCTGTTTTTGCTGATTTTGCAATGTCTAATGATAATAAAATACGTTGCAATGCTGTAAGAGGACTTTATCGTTATTCTCCAAATATTGCAGAAAAACATATATCAGAAATGGTGCGAAGCAAAGATTATTCTTTACAAGATTCAGGCGTATTTCTATTAAGAGTTTTAAGACCGTCTAACTTAAAAGAATTGTTAAACATTGCAAACAATTCCAAATATGCAGATATCAGATTAAAAGCTCTTGATATTGTTCCACCAAGTGAAGCTGAAACTAAAAAATCAGAAATGATTTTGGAAGAATATAACGAACTGCCCGATAGCAAAAGAGATTTAGCTTTCTTTGCAGGTTTTATAATTCTTTCCGCTTGTTTATTTGTAATTACAAACCAGACAAATCGTTATATGCTTGCTCTACTATTCGTTGGAATAAGCATATTAACAGTAATAAGACCAGATAAAACCAGAACTAGCATTCAAAAAACAGCGATTTCAATGGGTTTTATAAGTTCTATTATTATGGGAAGCACTAGACTAATGCTTATTCCATCACTTATGGGGCTATGGCTAACTTGGATAGGTGAACATTTTAACCATAGAGGTAAACTAGAAAAAAATAATCCTGAATACATTTTTGCTTGGTTTTTTTCTATGACTTCTATTTTGGTGACGCAGTTTATACAAGAAAATTATGAAGGTGTCTTAAGGCTTGCTGGAAATATTTTACATGGACCATTATTTGCAAATACAAAAGGCGAGTTATATGAAAAAGCTGTGCAAATAATTAGCAGACAAAGTAATTTTCAGATAACTATTTATATATTTATAGCCGTAATGACTATTTCTATAATGACTATAGACAGATGGTTTCCCAAAAAAGAAACAATAAATATAAGATACTCACCTATTAAACGTCTAATTCTAGTTTCTATACTCTTTTTTATTGGTATAATAATACTAAATGTATTTCACGTATTTGGTTTGCAAATAATGTTGCAAACAAACGGTTTTAATAGCGCTACCGATGTACTTAAAATGCTTTTGCCATAATTAAGATACAAGACAAAAAGAGATCAAAATATAAGAGAACTTATTTTTTAGTTGTTTAGATGCTTTAAACATATATCTTACATCTTACCTACGATTGTTTCTTACTGGATAAGCAGAAACATATTCAAAAGTAGGTAGTTTTACAGTTGAACCCATATCATTAACTATTTCATAAGACTGCCATTCTGTTTTTCCTGTAAAAGTAATCATAACATTTTCTTTTATAAAATCAGGGAAACCACCTTTTGAAGTCATAATTAAAAATACAGGTTGATTGTTAAAATGCTTGTTAAGTTTATAGTCATTATAAGTTTTATTTAAAGACTCTAGTTCATCACGGTCACATTCTTTTATCATTAACAAAAATTCTCGTCCATATCTTGAAATCTTACGAGCTATATAACCAGTCCATTCAACATAAATAGCATTTGTATAGTTGTTCTTATAGTTAATATCTGCTAATTGATAATATTTTAGTGAAGTCGGAGCAAAATTCTTACGAGTTTCATTAAATCCCTGTTTCATTGGGGCTATTTGTTGCTCTAACTCGTTCAATTTAAATTTTGCTATTTCATATTTTTTTACAGCATCTCGTTTTGTAGATTCTGGAAGACTATTTGTTGAGATAGCTTGATTAAATAAGTCTGCTGCTTCTTTGTACTGTTTAATAGAAAAAGAGTGATTAGCTCTGAGATACAAATCATTTGCCAAGCTTACAGAAGATTCGTTTACTTGCATTTGAAGGTTTGAATTACCTGGATTCATCGCACTAGCTCTTCTATAAAAATCATTTGCCAAGCTTTGTTTTCCCATGTTTTCATAGATTTTTGCAATTTCAACAGCAACAGAAGCTTGCGGCTTAACTCCATAGTATACAAGATAATTCTTAATAGCATCGTCCATAAGATTTACTTTTGCATAGTTTTTACCGAGCAAATAATAAGCATCATAGTATTTTTCATCAACTTTAATAGTTTCTTCTAAATGTTTTACAGCAGCAAAAAGATTATTCTTTGCAGTTAAAGCCTTGCCCATAAGATAATGAGCTTCTGGACTATCTGGATTTTTTTCTAATATATTATCAAGTACTTTAATAGCTTCATCTGTTTTCCCATTATCTAGTAAATCTCTTGCTTTACTTTCTCCTGAAGATTTTGAAACCCTTAAAGTCACGCTTTGAGGAAGTGGTGGCAAATCTAGATTGTTAGTACTCGAGTATACTTTACTGGTCTGTAATACATCATTAGATTTATAATCACTATTCTTAGTTACAGCAGGTAAAGAGTAAGAATTATTATTTTGAACTATAATAGGTGAAGAAGAAGATGTGGTTTTCTTTTTACTACTAGCAGTATAAGTAGATGGAGTCGGTATTGTTGTAGTTGTAGTATGAATAGTGGTAGTAGGAGGAGTTGGTATTGTTGTAGTTGTAGTATGAACAGTAGTAGTAGGAGAAGTTGGTATTGTTGTTGATTCATAACCAGAATAGATAGACTGATTATTTTGAGATATTCGATTATTCTGAGATATTTGAGTATTTTGAGGAAAAGGATTATCAGGCAAAGTATAATTATTTTGTTTCGAATTAGAAATTATAACAGGTACTGAAACTGGATTTGAAGTAGGAACAGTATTCGTCTTTGATTTTGACTTTGAACTAGATTTTGAATTAGTAGTTTGAGTTACAACTGGAGCAGTAGAAACTTTCTGTTGATAAATATTGTTTTCACTTTCTGCTAATCCAGCTTTTTTTATCTCAACAGAACATCTTGCCACACCTCGTCTTGCAGCTACCATTGATTGGTCTAATGAAGCTGCTATACGGTATTCTTTTAAAGCTTCTTGGAAATTGCCTGTTAGTTCAAATAATCTACCAAGATTGAAGTGTACACCTGGGTGTCTTGGAGATTTCTCATAAGCTTCTTTTAAAGTTGCATGAGCTTGTTTGTAACGCTTTTGATAAATGTCGTTAACTGCTTTTTCCACTAGAATATTTGTATTATCAAAATCAGCATACAAATTAGCAGTTGCAATTATTGTTAGTATCGTTGAAATTATAATTGTTTTTAAATTTTTCATAAATTAGTTCCAGATTTTTGACCAATCATTAAAATCTATGCTATTATAACTTAAATAAAATTCAGATGGAGGTAGAAATATGTCTATTTTTCGTTTTATTTGGTGGGCATTAGTCATTAGCGTTTGTGCTTTTGCTGGTTATATATACGGTTATCTTTCTGAATAATCAATATTATAAAAGCATCAAACAGAGCGGTTTATTATATTTTTAACAGACTGCTCTGTTCACCAAATATCATAATCCTTAAAGAAACTATATTTTTTAGATAATTCTTTATATTCTTCATGGAGTTCAGCAACACCAAATAGTGCAGCAGTCAGCAAATCATCTTTGCTGTAACCCATTTCTTGAAGTTCTTCAAAATCAGCTCCTTCTGCAAGGCTATCCAGAATTGTTTCTGAGGTAGTTAGATAAGCAGACATCATATTTCTCCTACTTCTAGTATAAAGATTATTTTCTTTATCGGCAAATTATTAAGTTATTTTTATTCTCATTATGTTATTCTATAATATATAGTTATAAATTGTTATTAGCAAAGTTTATACTGTTAAGTAATTACAAACTTTAAAAGAAGTAGGACGATTTACAATTATTATCCAATTGCCATAATAAAGGAGATAACATGACACAGTTAAAAACTATTTTAAATTTAAATTCTGTTGATGTTCCAGCTTTAGTTTGTAGTAAAGAAATAGGCAACTCTGTAATTATTAACTTACACGGTTTAGATGTTTCTAAAGAAGTTAATATTATAGATATGGATCGCTTAGAAGAAGCTGGCTTTTGGTCTGTTACCATAGACGCACCTCACCATGGTGAACGAGACGATGGTTACTTAGATATTATGCGTAATGCCAATAAGCGTGAAGCCTATTTTATGTTTTTATCTATTATTCAGCAAGAAGCTACTGAAGTTACAGATTTGGTAAAATTTTACAAATCTCAAGGAAAAAAAGTAGCTGTTTATGGAATATCGATGGGAGCTTATGCTACTTATTCACTTATGATGATTAACAGAGAGGCTGATTTGTTTGCACCTTTTATGGGAAATCCTGATTTTAGAGCAAAAGGAAATTTTATTTACTCTTTACCAGAAATATCAGGACCTATAGATAACTGCGACAAAATATTCCCTGCCAATATGTTTATCGTAAATGCTGGCAGTGACGATGTTGTTGATCCAGAAGGGGCAAGAAGATTCTACAAAGCTATTAAACCTTATTATAAAGATAATCCTGAAAAATTAGAATATCTTGAATATCCAGAATCTGGTCATTTAATGAGACCAAATGATTGGTTTGATGCTTGGGATGCTTTAATTGCAAGATTAAAACGTGAAGGTTTCTAATGACTCAATTTAACCCAATAGGTTATTTAAAGTGTGAAAGAAGCTTTCATGAAGAACAGCCAAGACAGGGCAATTTATCTGCTTCAAAAGCATATATAGACCTTGTTCGCGGTCATAACTACGAACAAGGTCTAAAAGACTTAGATGGTTTTAGTAGAATTTGGCTTATATATGAATTTCATCTAAATAAAACCTGGCGTCCATTGGCTAATCCACCTAGAACAGATAATAAAGGTAGAAAAGGAGTTTTCGCAACACGTTCCCCCTATAGACCTAATCAAATTGGAATAAGCTGTGTTAAACTGCTTTCTGTGGTAAAAAACAGAATTTATATTGAAGATTCTGATTTGTTAAACGATACACCTATTTTTGATATCAAACCTTATATTCCAGAATATGATAGTTTTCCAAAAGCAAAAATAGGTTGGCTTGCTAATGTTGTTGAAGACGTTTATGAAATAAATTATTCTGAAATATCAAAAGAAAAAATTGACTATGTACAATCGTACAACGTTGATTTGAAAGGCGTTATTGAATCGCAATTAAGTCATGATATTTTTGACAAAACACGAAATAAATTTATAAAAACAGATAAAGGTTGTATTCTTCGTTTTAAAAGCTGGCAAATCCTTTTTGCAATTGAAAACAAAAAAGTGTTAATAAAAGATATATTTTCAAATTATTCTGATTTTTCTGATTTTACTACTCCTTTAGGTAGCGATAACGAATTCGATTTACTTTTACATAAGCGTTTTTTTAAGCTTTTCTCTTAAAATGTTTATTTATGTTTGTCTAGTAATGTACATAATTATTTGTTGACATCTACGAAAAATAAAAGTATAATCTAGGGTATGGCAAGTATTATTGTAAATAAGGAAATTGTTGGAGAAGTTTGCATTTTGCACCCTTGTGGCTACGTCGACGAAAGAGGCGGAGCCGCACTATTTGAAGTTGCCGAAAAAGCCTTATCCGAAGGCACAAAAAAAATTCTAATTAATTTTACTGAATCTCCTGTAATAAATTCACAGGGTATTGCACAAATTATAGAATTAGCAGAAATAATTATCGATGAAAAAAATGGCGAATTAGCTTTTTGTGGTTTAAGTGAGCTTGCAGCCAGTGTTTTCAAGATGGTTGGTTTACTTCAAATGGCAAATTCGTACAAAAATGAAAAAGAAGCTCTAAATAATCTTGCGATTTAGCCGATAAATAATTATAATAATATTAAGAGTGAAATAGACAAGGAGGTCTATATGCTAACAGGTGTAGGTAGCAGTAGTATCCATACTAATCTTCTTCAAGCTGGTAGCGCTAGAAGTAAAGCTATTCAGCATCTCGCCAGTGGCAAAGCTATCAATAGAGCCAGTGAAGATGTAGCTGGAAGTTCTATGTTAGCGGCTTTCGAGTCACAGACTCGTTCATTGTCACAGATGATGTCAAATCAGCAGAGTCAGTCTAATCTTTTACAGACTGCATCAGGTTCACTCTCCTCAACCTCCGACATTCTGCAAAACATCAACGACCTTGCATTACAAGCTTCAAACGGTACATTGACCGATGATGACAGAGCAGCTATTCAACAGCAAATTGATCAGCTTTCTAGTCAAATTACCGATGGAGCTAATCAGGCCCAGTTCAATGGTCAGAACCTTTTAGACGGTTCTTTTTCAACCACTCTTCAAAATGGTGACAAACTTTCTATTGGTTCAATGACAGCAGAAGGTCTAGGAATTGATAAGCTATCTGTTGCAACTCAAGCTGATGCTATGGCAGCAACTCAGCAGATTGCTTCTGCAATGAACAAAGTTGTTTCTACACAAGGAAATTTAGGTTCAGCAATTAACGGAATTAGTTCTAGTCTGAATAATCTAAACAATCAGTATATGAACGGTCTTTCTGCACAATCTTCTATTGGTGATGTTGATTTCGCTAATGAAGTAATGAATCTTACATTGTCTAGAATGCAATCACAAGCTTCTTTGAGCGTATTTAATATGAACAATGAATCTCGCTCAAATGTTTTAAGATTACTTAGTGAATAACTAAATTTTAAATATAAAGCAATCATAATCTTTTATTGATTATGATTGCTTGTATTTGTTATCATTCACGTTTTGTACATTTTTCAAAAATAATAAAGTGTATAATAATGTGGATAGTTTTGTTATTTTAGTTTAATTATTAATCGATTGCTCGTAGAGACTGTGCTAAAACTACGTTTTGGTTCCTTAATTAGATTATGCTAATTATTTTAAAATCCGCCTTTACAAAAGGGGACGAGGGCATTACTCCATACACTGAATTTTATAAAAATTTCTAGTTTTAGCATAACCTCTTGTAATGACAGGTAACTTATAGTTTTACAATAAGATAAACTTATAAGTTAGTTGCTGTTTAATAAGTCTTGAGGAGTTTTTCCTTTAGAATTTTTAATATTAATATCTGCTCCATTTTTTATAAGATAGTTCCATAATTCTTTAGAATATTTTTCTGAAATCGCTAGTTCATGAAGAGCAGTGTTATTGTCATAGGTTAAAATATTTATATCTGCTTTTTTATCTAACAAAGAACTTATCATCTTACCAGAACCAACAGAAGCGGCATAATGAATTGGAGCTTTTCCTTCAGAAGTTTTTACATTAACATCAACATTTGGATACGTTTCTAAAACAATATTAAAAAGATCTAAATCATTACTTTTTATAGCAAAAACAAGTTGATTACAAGCTTCTTCGTTCTCTTTTGCATTATCTAATTCTTTTATTAAATCTGATTTAAATTCATCTAATGGTGGAGTTGTATATGGAGCATAATAGGCTGTATTTATTCTTAATCTATGCTCTTTATCGTTTTCATCTACAGTACCCCAATCAACAACAACTGGTTTAGAATCATTCTTTTCAAATTTAATAATATATCCACCTAATGGTGAAATTAAAGGATTTATTATAATAGTTGGAGAAACTTTAAATTCATCAATAAAAAGAGGAATATCATCATTTCCCTCTGAAATTCTTACAAAAACTTTAACTTCATCTCTAATTATAAATCTAAGCAATGCCCAAATTTGAAGATTGATGTCAATCATTTCAATATTTGTATGTTTTGCTTCTGAAAAATATAAATTCACTTTGAATTTATTATCATAATTATAATTTATTTTATTTTCTTCACCTTCATCTTCATCTTTTAAATATTCATAAGGAATTATTTCACAATCTTTAAAAACCATTTCAGCCGCTTTTTTTATAAGCGAATATTCTTCTTTGGTTACTATAGAGCTACCGCTTGCATTAAGTAAACTTCTAAAAACAAAAGGCTTTACCGATATTCTACTAGCTCTCATCTCTTTGTCAAATTTCTTTCTAATCTGCATAAAAGCTTCTGTTAAAGCAAAGACACTAGGTGGTCTATTCTCGTCAGTAATATTATTTATTGTTTTCCAAACAGAAGGTATCATTGTACAACCCCAAATAGCACTTTTTAGACTCATAAAAAAAAGAATTGTACAAATAATTTTTTTCATTTATTTTCTACCAGATGAAATAGGATAAGTAGCGGCTCCTTTAACGACTTGACTCAAGAATCTGTCATGAATTTTTGCTGTTATTTGTTCTGTAATAGAAATTTTAGTTTTTGAATTAGGCATAGTCATAACAATTTGCAAAGTCAATAAAACCTCTGGTCTTTTCAAATTTATACTATCTTCTGATTCTTTTACAAAAACTCCAATAGAATCAACATCTTCTAACACCATGAGAGTATCGCCGTTTGTATCACCCAATTTAATGTCTGAATTATTTGGAGCTAAAGAAGAAGCTGGGGTAGATGGAGGCATTTTATTTATATCGCCAGTCTGAACAAATGCAAGTTTCCTTTTGAAACATTCTAGTGAATACCCCTTCCAAATACCTTGAACTTTTTCTTCAATACCTAAATCTTTATTTGATTCACGAACAGGAGTACAAGATGAAGCGAATACAATACCTGTATCTGTTGAGGAAGCTAATTTATTATAATAATTTGAAGCAATGCTAATATCTATATTTCTAATAATCTCTTTTGAACCATCAGCTTTTAATACGTAAGCATGACTAGCTTTCTCAATATGCTCTTTAAAAAAAAGCAAAAATCTTTGGGCATCTTTTTGACGGCTTAATTTCCAAGTTCCACTATTAAAAGCCCAATTACTATCTGAAAACAAGGAAAAAGCACTAATTATAAGCAACGACAACAGCCCCATTGCAATAGACATTTCTACTAGAGTAAAACCTTTTTTCATTCCGTTAGTACTCCTGATGTTCTTCCGCCTACTTTCATCAAATCACCGTGAATAGTTGTTTTATACGTATTTATAGCTTTTTTGTCTTTAAGCTGTACAGCAACTTTTATTTCAACAGCTTCACTATTAAAATCCTTAGAATTAATCAAATAGATATCTGTAGTGTAGCTTGCACCATTTAATGGTTCAATAAAATCATTGATATAATCGCCGTTTAGGATTCCTTGTGCACCGCCATTAGAAGTTTTTCCTATAAAATACTCATAAGGTAATGGCGAAGTTGCTTGGTCAGAATCTAATTTTGGCAAAGAGGAATCCGAAGAAGTTCTTTGTTTATAAACATATTGTCTATATGATCTAATAAAAAAATCAGGGTATTTTTTTATTTTGTAAATAGCAATATTCTGTATACCTTTTGCTAAGAAATCAGCTTGAATTCTATCTAGCTGTAATCTAGCCGCTGGATTAGAATCTGTATACATTCTGCTATATACAGTACCTAAAATAAGTATTATTCCTGCAATACCAAGAACAATAACCAACGCCATACCCCTATTATTTCTATTGTTTTTTTTCATAATTTCATTCCGTATTGCAAACAAAAGTTATTGCTTCATAAGTTCTTTCATCTTTTATAATCCTACCTTCAACTGGTTTAACACTAATTGTTATCTTTATTACAGCATAAGCATAATCTCCAGAAGCTTGGTTATAATTCTCTGTAGAATTATTCTTCTTTTTAAAATACCAAGTAGTAGGGTCATCATATTTATATTTTTTATTTTTAGTGAAAATTTTTTCAAAATCTAATTCCATTAAATCATCAAATTTGAGTGGCTGTTTTTTTAAAGTTGCTACAACTTCATATTTATTGTTGCCTATAGTTACTAATCCAAATTCAATATCTCTATAGGGAAAATCAATTGTTGCGGATGTTCTACCTCCCAAATCTGTTGATAAATTAGCAAAAGAAATAGATGAAAGAAAATTCATTCTATCAACAAGCAACTGCAATGCTTCACCTCTTCTAAAATCATGATATGTGGCTTTGTGCCCATGGCTTATAATTCCAGAGGCACCTAGAGCCGCCACAACAAGAATTAAGAAAGCAATCGTAATTTCTATAAGGGTAACACCCTTTTTAGATTTAAATTTCAGATACATTAGAGCTATTCTCCGTTAATTTTCCTTTCTAAGATACGATATTCAAACTTAGAAGGAAATACTTCAAAATAAGCTCTTAAAGTTCTTTTTTGATTTTCAGGACTAGCAGTAGTTTGAGGAGCATTCACATTAGTTGGGAATCCTAACGCATTGTCTTTTACTATTAATTCAACATAGAATTTTCCAGGAGATCTAAATACGTGCTGGAGGAAAGGCTCAATATTGGCTTTTCTACTGTCCTTTGTATCCCAACTAGGTAAATCTGTGTCTGAACCATCTTCATGTTTTAATGCAAATGTTTCTATTGTTAAAGAACCTACATTATCAAAAATAAGAGTTTGGAATCTTACTGGAATATCTGTAAGTAATTCTCTGTTTCTGTCTTCTCTGAATATTATAGTTTCTGCTTCAGGAATTTTGTCTTGAGGGCTTCCGTTACCAATATTTGTAATTAATCCTTGAATATTAGAACCAAATTTATCTTCATACCAATTTTCTGGACCAGAATTTATGTCAAACATAGTTGCAAACCAATTTCCATTATAAACTTCTGTAGGAACAATAAACTCTTCATCAGGATATCTATCTTGATAACCTTTGACAAATATATTTGGTCTATCATTATCTATAATAACTATATTGCCTATTTTGTATTTAGCCATATCGCTATCATTTATTATTAAAGGATTATTAGTATCTGAATGACAGGTTTCATTCCAAGAAATACCGAATTTTCTGTTAGTATAACTAGACGGCATATTTGTAGCATAGTTATAATCTAGATTTGCACTATACTCACCTGTTGATTTTTTAGTAAAATGTGCCATCTTGTCTGGAGTTATTACATATTTACTATATGACATAGCAGAAGAAGGAACTAGACCAACACTTTTAAGTTCAGTTTCATCGGTAACTTCAGTTGGATTGCTAAAAGTATAATTGGTTTTTAAAGAAGAAAGTTCTGTACCTTCAGGAACAACTCCCATACTTGTGTCATAATGAAGTACAGCTTTTCTAGAACTTGGAGAATTAAAATTACATCTAAGGCGTTTTAATTTAGAATCACCACCGTTAAAATGATATTCATCTGTCGCCCCTAATGCAACTGACCTTGATTTTGTATAATTAGCAAATGGATTATTGTCTGCTACATAGAAAAATAATTTAGTTCCTAGATTGTAGTCTTTAAGAGACTCACCTGTTGCCGCTTTTAAATAAGCAGAAACATTTGTATAAGAAATGTTTTTGCCATTGTTGTATATAAGAGTATAACCAGGAACATATTTTTGAGAAGCATTGTCTTCTGCATTATATTGCCATAAATCAGGTCTAGTATTATCGGTAACACAAACTTCACATTCTCCAAAAAGATATATAGGAATAATTCTTGGTACACGTTGATTTTTATAACCGACATGCTTTCCACCAACAAATATTGGAATATTAGCATAATACTCATAGGTATATCTAGTAGAAACAGTAGCTTTAATTTTATATCTTAAAGGTTCTGATGGAATAGGCATTAATTCTCTTAAATCATTTAGGGTGATACCTAAAGAATTGTTTACAATTTTTGTTTTTGAAGATATTACTTTCTTATCGCATATCAAATCAGCTTTCCATTCTACTGTAAGTTTGTTATTACCATCAGAATCAGTATCCATCCATTTTAAAGTGCCAGGAACAAGTCCTGGATCATTGGGGGTAGGTGGAAGTTTACTAGTCATAGATGCTGCACGGTTAATTCCTCTACTTACGTTGTAAGAAGTATCTCGTAAATACATTCCCCATTTTATAGAATCATTATTGTATTTGCTTCCTGTTGGATTACCCTTTTCATCATAACCGCTAATAAATTGACACAAAGAATAACCATCTATAATAAAATTAGTGTTTGCGGGAACTTTTATATTAGTTTTACATTGGTCATGATTACATCCATTACAGCCATAACCTTCAGCACTTCTACCTGGCTTAAACTTATTAAAAGTGAAAGTTCTTGTTTCGCCATTAGATTCTGCGGCATTTGGTCCAGTCATAATTACACCCTTGTCGTCAGAAGATAAAACAGTTTCAACAATTCTTTGTCCTATTTTTTGCCAAGAATAACCAGTGTCTTCTGGATGTCCTGCCGCTGGTGTTTCTCCTTTGGCAACACAATTTTTAACTAAAACATCTTCTTTATCGGAAGCCAAAGAACCGACAGGTAACTGTGAATAATCATAATAATCATAAGTAACCTTTACACCCACTTCAAACTTTCCTTCTAACAATGAAGGAAAATAAAGAATATAATCACCTTCAGAATTTAGAATTTCATTTTCTTTATCATATTTGTTTTTTACAGGATTACCTTCTCTATCATGGGTTCTACGTATTTTCCAATAATATTTTACAGAAGATTTTTTGATCGTATTAGGGAAACGTCCTATTCGTCCATCTCCATCAACATCTTCATCACCATTACCTACGTTAACTCCATTTGCATCAAAATAAGGAGCATTTTCAACTATAAAGAACAAGTCTGTATCACTTGTATATAAACCATCTTTACCAGGTGTCGCCATTTGGAAACCAGTATCTGTAAGAATAGTCGGACCAACACAGTCTGTAACAGCATTTATGTGGTCTGGTCTTGGTGGAGTAGGCGAATTGATTACAGCTAATTCTGTTCTGATTCTTACAGGGTCATCAGCATACTCTGTTTGAAAAATAGTTTTGTCTAGCCAAACTTTTTTAGAATCTATTTTGTTGTCATTCGTAGTATATCTTCTAATGAAAACATTATAACCTAACGGAATTCTATTCTTCAATTTTTCTATTTTATCAGATCCATAAGGTTTTTCATAAACACTTTTAAATACGCCTTGTTTATATATAGCACGAAATATAGGTTGATTTGTAGGACCATATACTTCTCCTGTAGGTTCTTTTGATGATTCTGTTCCATCCTTACCAAAATTATTCGTATTTACAGGATCATATTCTGTTTTTAGCATATAAAGATTGCCAAAACCATCACAACCTATTTTGTCTGGCTTAACACCATCAAAAGCAACATCTATTTCATCTGGAGGACCTGAAGTAACTAGTTTTCCATCATCATCATACTTAGTTGTTTCAACTCTAACAAAAGAATAAACCTTACCTTTTCTTTTATCATAAGCATATACTATTCCACCAGTTTGCCACCACTGGTCTGAACAAGCCACACCGCTTAAATCATCTGAACTTGCAATTAACATTGAATTTGGACATTTCGCATCAGACATCCATTTGTTTATTAAATTACTACCTAATAAATAAACATAATTTCCTGTTTTGCTTTTTGAAGAAATACCAATATAGTTACAGGTAACATCGTCCCCTACGCCTCTAGTTTCATCATCAGCCTGTATTCCTTGAAGTTTAGAACCACTAGAACTTCCAGCAGGTCTAGTATAAAGATAACTTCTATTTACCTGTGCAGAATAAGCCGAAGCCAAAACAGGACTAGGAACTCCAGGCATCTGAACACCACTTTGACAGGCAATACAACCATCACAACACTCACCATTTAAATCCATTGTTCCTTCAACTTTAGTTGTGACTTTAGCCACATCTTTTATGCTTTCAAAAGGGTTATATGAAGGAAGACCGACTTTATGAGTATACAGTTTTAAATCTCTTATGGCCTCCTTTATATGTTCTCTAACCATACGGTGAGCATATCCCCCATAAGTTTTATATGTATAGGGACTATATACTTCATAGTCAAAAGAATGATAAAAACCATCACCAACAGTATAATTATATAAAATATGCCCAGAAGCATCCCTTTTCCCAGAATCAATCAAACTAACATTTGTACTACAAGGCCAATCTTTTCTTGCAAATAAATTATCTATATACCATTGAGTGTGATTGCCTCTACCACTAGGAGCTGCATTAGGTGCTGTGTGCCAACGATGCACCGTTTCCGGTGGTATTCCAGAATATACAGCCCAAGAACCAGTTGGGATAATAGCTCTACCTCTAGTTTGTCCTGTAATATCTGTTAAACCAGTATCTTTTCCTGCAAAAGTATACAATCTTTTTTCTATTGTATCAGTATTTTGAATATATTTTTGACCTGCAGTAATACCGTAAGCATCTTCTGGATCATATAGTTTTTCAGGATTTTTTGTAGCACTGAGATTGTTTAAAGCCCATACAGCCCTATTTGCTCCATTACCAATAAGAACATAAACATCGCCGTTTTGTTCATAAAATTTATGAAGTTTTAAAATATCTTGACAAAAACCAGTACTTACTAACGAAGCAAAAAACAACAAAATTGCTCTAGTTTTTAAGTTCATAAATTTTCTCCATTTTTATTGTTTGATGTAATATATTTCTCTATTACTGGATAAAAACGTTGTCTAGTATATTCTGGAATTTTATACTTTTCAAAAAGACGTTTTGCGCAAAGAGCTGTTATATTTTTTCCTCCTGAAACAAATAAAGTACCAAAAGAAAAATCTGCTACTCTAGCAGGAATATAATCTCTATATTCAAGATATTGCTTCAAATTTTGTTCTAGTCCTATAGTCCTTCCTATCACTAGATGTTGTTCTGCTGACTCCCCTTCTGGCATATCTAGATTTTTAGCTAATTCCATATCTGGCTGATAATTAGTAAAAGAATGGAATAAGGAAGAGCTAATAACATCTTGGTCTTCTTCTATGCCAGAAACAATAACTTTTCTCTTTTCTCTTTCAGGGTCTCTCATTGCAAAGGTATCATCTATAACCAAAGAACAATTTTCTTTTTCTGCCACTTCTTTGATTATCTGTTTTATTTCATTACGAATTTTAATCAGTTTAGCTTCAGTTTCCTTTTGTGTTAAATAAATAGCACTCATTGCCTTATCGTTATTTTCCATTATTTTAGCATTTAATTCAGCTTTTTTTGTATCTATATTTTTTATTTGTTCTTCATAATGTTTTATATTTACTTCATTAGGAATAAGACTTGCAGGATTATTTAAAACTTGATTTATTTCATTAATAGAATCTTCGGTTGCTTGTATTTTACTATTTTGAAGTTTTATTTGATCCGCATTTTCAGCTTTTTGCTTTTTGTATTCTTTTAAAACAACTTCTAAATCGGCTTTTTTTCTTTTCATAGCTTCTAAATCACCTGGAGCAAAAACTTGCTGTTCTCTTAATAGTTCTTTAGAATATTCAAATCTCTTACTATCAAGCTCTTTTATTTTTTTTAATATTTCTTCATTTTCTTGATCTGCTTTTTCTTGTGCTCTTTTTAATTCTTTAAAAGCTTTTGTTGAAACTTTATTGGGGTTTTCATCTCTAAAAAATGCACAGTTTTTATAGTCATAACAAATCATAGATGGATGCAGTATAAGCAAAATACGAGTATCAACTGTTGCAAAATTCTGAGCTTGTAGAATAGGTGAGAATAACAAACCTGTTACAAAAAAGATTAGTAAAATCAAATTAAATTTAAAATACAAACATCGATAGCTCATTATTTTTTACTCCTTTACAACAATTTTCAATTTGCAATTGAGAGCCTTTAGGCTCATCTCTCATCTCTCATCTCTCTATTATCATTTTCCCAATCCCATATTTTATACCTCTTTCCTTTTTCTTCCATAAGTTTTATTGCTTCCAATCTTGCATCTATTGCTCCATAAGGAATAATATCTGCATCTAGTTCTAATTGTTCAGACCAATATTTATCTGCTTTATCAATCCATATTTCTATTTCTTCACTAGAAACTTTTTCGTTTTTATCATAAGCTTTCTTCATTAAGTTATAATCGACAGATATAGGTTTTACATATTTATCTTTCTTTATTATTGGCAAAATATTAGCAACATCTATTACAATATCAGTTTTATACTTTTCTTTAAGTTCTTTTACTATATTTAAAGCCGTTTCTGTAATATCTGAACATTGTGGATAAATAGCCTTATATGGAGTCATACCTTGACTTATAGGCACTTGTCTAGAAAAGTAAATTCTCATTTTCATTGCTTCTAATTTGGCTTCTAGCAATTTTTTTTGTATCAGAAACTCTTTTTCAATAGCTATTCTATCTTTAAAAGGAACGTCTTTTAACTTGTTTTTTAGAATTTCTGGAAATTTTAAAAGTTTTTCTTCTGTTTCTTTTATTTGATCAAGAAAATATTTTCTTGATTCAACATCAAAAACAAATGGTTCTGACGGTGTTCCCCTAAATCTCCCTGTCTTTGTATCGTAAGCATTAAAAAGAGGGTGAGCAAGCACCAAGAGTCTAGAATCTATAAAAATAGCGTTAACTTTTTCTGTTTTTTTCTTTGATACTTTTGCGGCATTTGCAATATTAGAGCAAAATACCGACAACAATAAAAAGCAACAACAATAAAAACAATTTATATATTTATGCATTATTGAAATACCCTTCATCTAAAAGCTGTTGTTTCATTTTAACAAATGAGTTTTTCAAATCGTTATATGAAACAAAAATTTTCTCAAAATTAATATTTTTATTTTTTATTTCTTCAACAGTTTTAATATGATTTTTAAGAATCATTAATAGGTTATTAGCTAACTCATTAGCTTTTATAGAAAAATTGTTTTTATGATTATTCAGTGCATTTTCAAGATTAATAAACTCTTCTCTTGTTAAAAAAGTATCTAAATCATCTAAATACATACCAGGCTTATAAACCAATAATTCTAATTTCAAGAATTTATAAATATCTTTTTTATTGTTTATTTGAGCCCCAAGAATTGAAATTTTAGTAACACAACCTTCTATTATTTCATGAATATTCTCAAGGTTATCATTTTCTAATTTTTTCCTTACCCTACCTAAATCTTTTGCTATTTCTGGTAAATAAGAAGAAAACTCATTTTTATATTCTTCTGGAACCATCGGAGCAGAACCTAAATCTACAACTAATTTAAGCCAATTCTTCATTATTTCTTTATGCGTTAGCTTGGCACTTGCTACATCATAAGCATTAAGCATTTCACCTTCTTTTTCTAGTTGTTCAGAAATAGTGAGAAATTTAGCTACTGTATTGGCATTAAGATTTTCACCTGCTATAAGAGCTAAAACAGTGCTATCACAAGCAATTGCGATATTTATAACAATCAAAAAATATAATATTAATAATATTTTATAATAATATTTAATAAACAAAGCCATAACTCCTTTTGGAAAGACCAGAGCTAGACTTTTTTATTTTGTCTATTGATTCTTTTGCCTTATCAGCAAATGGAGTATCTGGGAATTTTACTATAATTTTAGAATAAGCTTCTATGCTAAGTTTCATATCTTGTTTGATTTCAGTAAATTCAGCATATTCCAATAAAGACTCTGGATTATAACCAGACCTTTTACAATATTCTTTATAGTATTCATCTGCTTTATCATAATTACCTAAAGAAAATTCAATCATAGCAAGTAACTGTGGAGTCTGCGGAATTTTTTTTATATTATCTGCTTTATCTAGCATTTTCCTTCCTTCGTCTTCTTTTCCACAAGTAAAATAAGCTTCACCTAAAGCAGATAAAGCATAAACATTATTAGGATAATCTAACAAAATATTTTCTATTTCTTCAATAGCTTCTTTTGTAAGTAAATTTCTCACTTTTACCAAAGAACAAAAAATCTTGTATTCTATGTTAGCCTTATTGTAAAGCGAAGCCAATTTTGCTTCTTCCAAAGCTTTAATGTAATCTTTTTGTTTCAGAAATACTTGTGCTTTTAGATACCGTGCTTTAGCATTGTTTTTATGGCTTTCAAGGATAGAATTTATATGCTTTAAAGCTATATCATCAAAGCCTTTGTCTAATTCTATTTTTGCCAAACCAACATCTGCTTCTATAATCTTGCTATCTCTTTTTAAAATTTCTTTATAAATATTGGTTGCATTTGTGTAATCAGATTTTTTACAATATAAGTCTGCCAAAGATAATTTCAAAAAAACGTCATTATTATTTATTTTGCTAGCTTTTTTATACCAAGTTAAAGCCTCATCAATATTTTGAATAGATAAACAGGCCTCAGCCGCCATAAAATAAGATTCAAAATCATTAATTCCAAATTTAAAAGCTTTTTTAAAATTATCGATAGAATCTTTATATTTATTTTTATTAAAATATATTATTCCAAGCAGTTGATAGGCTCTACCGTTTTTTTTATTTTCCTTTAAAAAATTATTTATTAAATTTATTGCTTTTTCATAATTTTCTGAATCTATAAATTCTTGTGCTTTATCTAAATCATCAAACTTTTCTATTACTTTTTGTTCAGAATCTTCCTTTTTCAATGTGACTTTTTTGCTATTAGCTTCATTATTAGAATCGGATTTTGGATTAGTGTCTGACTTTGCCACTTTAGCTTGTTTTTTATCTTCATTTAAAAAAGTAATTAATAGCTTGTAATGTTCTGTTTCTTTTATACTAGATAGAGAAGAAATCCATTTTTTTGCTTCTCTTTTTTTTCCTAACATAGCAATAGAATAGACATAGTAATATCTAGCCCAAACGTTATCTTTGTCTGTATCGGCAACTTGCCCAAGATAATCTGCTGCCGCCAAATAATTCTGTTTATAAAAGTTTTCCATACCCATTTCATAAAAACTTTTGTCTTTAAGAGAATCATTCCCCAAACAAAGTTGAACTTGCAATAGAGAAAAAATTATAAATGTTCCTAAAATAATATAGTATTTCATAATGGAAATTGATTTTAGTATAATAAAGCAAACTTTTTTGTAAAAAGTAACAATCTCAGGACTTGTATTTTAATTATAACTATATTTTTTAACAAATACAATAAAATTGTGATGTCTTAACAATTTTAATTTAAACAAAATAAAAACGCCTTGAAAATGAATCTCAAGGCGTTTTTGGTGTATTGAAACTAACTATTATTAACTAAGAACAATTAAAAAACTTAATTTAATAGATTGCCTATCATCATAATGATAGGCAATAAATTTTATATAACAAGGTATTCGCCAATTTATAGGTTATTAACAAAGCATATTAGAAACTAGCATCACAAGAGTCCCCAGATTTCCCTTGCGGTATAACTGCTGGTTGAAGAGCAGGAACCGTTAAAGTTGTAGGGGCGGGTTCTGAATATACAGCGGTAACCTGTGGAGTTTCAGGAACTGATTTTGGATATTCCTGAGCGATAGGAATTGCTGGTGCTAAAGGAGTTGTTGTTTCGTTTGAAATGTTGTTATTGTTATTGTTATCTTTTCTTGCTTTTCTACCCCTTTTTCTATTTTTCTTTTCTTTTTTCAAAGGATTAGAAGGCAAAATACTATCCTGTATCATTGTTGTAGGCATTACAGATGCTACTTCTGAAGCTCTAAGAGCATTCATTTTTTTTCTATGTTCTGCCATTGCTAGTTCCCAAGTGTAAACATCAGGTTCGTATATCCTCGGCTCATTATGACGCTTTAAACCTCTAACGTATTTCTTTTTATTAGCGTTGAAAGTATCTCTGCCTGATTTAGCATATAAACTATGTTTTATTAGTGTTTCAGAGTAATCGAGAAATTCAAGTCTATCTCTACTTGTACCTTCTAAAACTGCCTGTGCTGGTTCTGTGCTAAGAAGCATTATTACAGAGCATATACCTAAGCCAATTATCCCCTTTATAATGTGATCCATATTAAGTTTCATAAAACACCCTCCGTGTATGTCCATTAATTACAATCACAATAATTTATAAAGAATAATATCTCTGTCAAGGAATATTTTTAGATATAAGATAAGATATAAGATATAAGAGATAAGAGATAAGAGATGAGAGATGAGAGATATAGTAAAAATATCCCATTCAAAACTGCGGTTAAAAATTTAAAACAGGGTTATTTACTTCCATTTTATCAAGAAGTTCGATTTGCTTTTTTATTCGAGCTTTAATTTCATCTATTAGGCTAGATGGCGAAAGCACTTTAACAGCAACTCCAAAAGAAAGAATTTTACTAATTATTTCTGGTTTCTCTTCTGAATGATAATAAAAAGTTGTTGTACATTCACCAGTCTCATCATCGAAAAGACTTTCTTTTTTATAAGTGGAAAATTCTGTCATAAACCTCATAATAGCACCACGTGTATTGTATACCAAAATTTTAACAGGTTCTTCGCAGTATTCATCAGCATAAGGATTTCTATTTATATTTTCAAAAGTATTTTCTTTTATTTCAATTATTTTATTTATCTGTTTTACATTATAAGCTTTAAGCTCTTTTTTGCCTTTTCTGAACCTTACAGCCAAGAGTCTGAATTTATTATTTTTTAAAGAATATTCCAGTTTTAAGGGAACAGACTCTTCAACATAGTTTTCATTGCGAATATTAGTATAATCAAGAACTATATTT
>CAJOQX010000021.1 GCA_905236865.1 Candidatus Rifleibacteriota bacterium | reverse complement strand
TACAACTTGCATCATTTCATTAACGGTTTTACCACGTTTCAAAAATTCATGAGCCCATCTAACTTTGTCTGTATCAATAATACCGTTATATTTAGACCAAGATTCAAGAGGGTCAATTGCGGGGAAACGTCTAGCATAAGAACGAGCATAAGACAAGCCTAAGAAAGCCCCAACAACCTTTATAGTGCCCTGTGTAACAGGTTCTTCAAAGTTACCACCAGCAGGACTTACTGTTCCACCAATAGTTAGAGAAGCTGTTTTTCCACTCTTTAATTCAACGATACCGCCACGTTCATAAAAACGTGCGATAGAACTTTCTAGATATGCTGGGAATGCTTCTTCGCCAGGTATTTCTTCCAAACGACCTGACATTTCACGCAAAGCCTGTGCCCAACGAGATGTAGAGTCAGCAAGAAGAAGAACATTCAAACCGACCTGTCTATAATATTCACCAAGAGTAACAGCAGTGTAAACAGAAGATTCACGAGCAGCAACAGGCATACTAGAAGTATTACAAATAATGATTGTTCTTTCAATCAATGTTCTACCTGTTCTTGGGTCAGAGAGGTGTGGAAATTCACGCAGAGTTTCAACAACTTCACCAGCACGTTCACCGCAAGCTGCAATGATAACTAGGTCTACATCTGCATAACGGCTTGTGTTTGATTGCAAAACAGTTTTACCTGCTCCGAAAGGTCCAGGAATACAATAAGTTCCACCAAGCATTACAGGGAAGAAAGTATCGATAATCCTCTGTTTTGTTACCATTGGAGTTGTTGGAAGCAAGCGTTCTTTATATATACCGAGAGGCATACGAACAGGCCATTTCTGAATCATATTAACAGAAATAGTTTCTCCATCCTTTTCCAAAGTTGCAATAGTCTGTTCAACAGTATATTTACCTGCTGGTGCAATACTCTTAACTGTCCATTCACCACGAAGAGTGAAAGGTGTCATAATATTATGGTCAAAAATATTTTCTTTTACGTAGCCAAGATTTTCAGCAGAAGTTAAAACATCTCCTACTTTGGCTACTGGTGTAAAATCCCATTCTTTTTTGCGGTCTAACGCATCAAGATAATGACCTGGTTCAAGAAAATTGCCTACTTTTTGAGCCATTTCTACCAATGGATTTTGTAGACCATCATAAACCATACCGATTAGACCAGGACCTAATTCAACAGAGAGCAAATCGTCAGTAACTTCGACTTTATCTCCAACCATAAGGCCACGAGTCAATTCAAAAACCTGCATATCAATCAGGTTTCCTCTGATTCTAATTATTTCCGACATTAGTTTTACACCATCGGATCTAAGACAATAAGCAACTGCGTTTTGGCAAACAGAACCATCAACTTCTGCTGTTACCATATTGCCGTAAACTGTTACAATTCTACCGGTTAAGCTCACAGTGCTGTTACCTCCTGTAAGATTTTGCGACCCTTTTCTGGGTCTAGTCGCGCATAACGTGCATATATACGCAATTCAAGCATATAAGCAATCAGCTCATCAGCAGAGAAAGAATAACCGATCGCTAAACTTCTAATAAAATCCAACCTGAACTGGTCAAGCAATCTTTCAGCTTTCATTGGTTCAGAGCAAGTATAGTATTTTTCTACGATACTACTAGTATCATAATCATTACCAAAACGCATAAAATCAGGAACTAGTTCTGTCTGGTCTATATCTTGTCCAGCTTTTTTCATTCTATTAATCATTAGATTAATTCGTAATGAATATTCCCATTTAGCCCATTCTTTTAATAAAGATGACCCTGTCTTTCTGCTAGTTTCTATAAGCACATTAAACCAAGCTGCATAAATTGCAGTCATCCAATCTGCTTCAGACTTTTCATTAAAACTATAAAAAACAGTCTTGAAAGATTCTGGAATAGTCTTTGCTAGTTCAACTTGATATGACTTATTTTGAAGAACATAATAATTTAAACCTAAATCTATTATTGCATCTTCTATGCTTAAAACATCAGCCAAATAAGTGATTTTTGCGTTATCTTCAAATCTTAAAAGTCTATATGCTTCATCAACGGAAACTTTATCGCCTAATCTACCTGGAAGCGAAGGCAATAAAGTCAGTAAATATTCTAAATTTGCCACAATAAAACCGCCTTTACATCAGGCATCAAGCAATTTTTTTAATTCTGGTGAAAGTAATTTTCTGAAAGATTCTGTAACAGATTCATCGGTTACTTCAAAAACTTCATTATCACCAACTGCACGAGCTTCAAAGCCTGCTTTCTTCAAACCAGCAGTTAGAGTAGCTGTAGCGCCGTATTCTTTAAAAGAAGCCACTACAACTTGTGCTAATGGCTCACCTATTTTTTCACTTAAAGCAACTTCCCAATTCTTGCCTGTCTGCTGATTTTTAAGCAATTCAGAAATAGCCATTTTAAGGACTTCGCCTTGATTCAATGTATCTGAAACTTTGTTCTTTAATAGAGTTGTGCCAATTTCTTCGATTTTTTTCTTGAAGCCAATAACAATATCTCTAGCAACCATACGCATTTCAGAATCAGCAGAACTTTTATTCTGCGAAATACGAGTCTGAGCTTCTTTTTCAACTCTAGCAGCTTCTGACTTTGCTGAATTTATAATCTTTTCAGCTTCTTTGCGGGCATCGGCGAGAATTTTGGCAGCTTCTTGCTTTGCAGCTTCTATGCCATCTTCTCTAAGTTGTTTTGCAAAAGAGGCAACATCCGTTCCCATTATTTATCTCCTTAAGTCTTAAACTTTTCAATATAAACGTATGTAGATACCATTTACAAGAGTTTTTGTCAACTCATAAACTTTTAAGTAGCCAAAATGTTCTTTTAATCTTATCTTCAAAAAAGAAACTTCTAGCATCTTCCTACTTTGTTATTAATAGTTATTTTACTATCGTCTTTTTTTTCTGTCAAATTACACTATTTTCTTTGCCCTACTTTCTTTGCATACACTTGAAAGTTCCATACTTATACTCTAATTATTTTTTTTACAAAAGTTACAATTATAAATAATTTTTAGTATAATTAAAAATTAGATACACGCACATTAGGAAATATTATATGAAATTTAAAACAATATTGATGCTTTCTTTTTCTTTCTTGTTATTTTCAAATATTTTATTTGCTGATTCCCATATAGAAAAATACCTAAAAAAAATAGATATTTTTGAAGATTTTCCTGACGGAAGAAAAATAGAAATCTTTGAAGATGTAAAAGTTTATTTGAATCCTTTTCAAGGAAGAAACAAACAATATCCAATTGTTAATGAGAAAAAAATTCCAGAAGGCTACATAAGTAAAAATGAAGCAGAAGAATATTTCAAGAAATTTTCTAATCACGCAGTGATTATAGATGAAGAATATGATAACGATGATGAAGAAGAAGATGATGATAATGAAAATAGCAAAAAAGGTCTAGGGGATTTTTATCACTTTATAAATCAGCATTTTTATATAACAACTGTTGATTCAGCTTCTAATACCAATATTCTACGTGAATTTCCTTATGAATACACACCAACCACTCCAGGTACCAACACATTATATCTTTGCATGGACAGTGACTATAAATATGTTTCAAAATTCAAAAGTTTTCCGCCCAATGCTCTATCTTGTAGAAGTTGTCCTTCTTTATGTGGTAAAAGATGTTCTAAAGGCCATAAATATGGTCCAAAAAACATATATTCTAATTTTAAGGCTAATCTTTTGGAGAACGCTGAAATATTAGATGCTGAAGAAATATTTAACAAAAATATATATGTTGAAGCTATTTGTAAAGATAGAACTCCTCCAGCTATAATATCAGATTCACTATTAAAACGAGTTAAATCAACAGAAACTTATGATTATACAAGAGATAAAGACCATGATGGAGTAATTGACCAAAATTTTTGCACTACGGGAGATTGGTTTTATACAGATCCAATATTAGTAAAAGATAATTATACCGAAGATATAAGTGCTAGAATTACTTATGGAAAAGTTTTTGAAACTCCAATGCAATATGCTACTTGGCAAGATAAAGAAAATTGGAATAACCATACCGAGGTTGTCAAAGTAGAAAAAAACGAAAAAAAAGATTTGGAAACAAACAAAAAATACTTTGAATATTCTTTTAGGGATCTTATAGATATACCAGCTCATTATTTCGGTGAAATGAGATATTCTATTTATTTGAAAGAAGGAGATCCAGAGGGAGATGGACTCGTCAATGGTAGTTTATTTAGCCTCAAAGAAAATCATCCTGAAATTGGCTATGGATTACCATCAAACCCTGATTTAGGTAATACACCTACTACAGCACAAGATTGGAATGATAGAAGAAACATAAAAGATTTAGAAGGCTACGAAGAAGGTATACAAACACGAAGTCTTGGAATTATAGATAATGATCAACCTAACATACTTATAAGAGTAACAGATACAGAAACAGGTGATCAAATGTTTTTCCCTCCTTGCGTAGGCTCTGGAGCTGCAAAAATATCAAAATCTAGCCTTTTTACATCAAGAAAAGGTTACACTGACGAAGATGAATACAATTTATTTGTTAAACATTTAAAAAGAGAATTTAATTACGATGATATAATATTAACTCCTAAATATAAACCTTGTTTTACTGTTTTTACGATAGATGATAAATCTCTTAAAACCGAAGAAGAGTGGAGTTATGTTCGTAGAACAATACTAAATAACGATATTAAATTTATTAATGAAAATGTAAGGCTAGAAGATTATTACTATTCAGATACAAATAAAGATAGTTCAAGAATTACCGACAATAAAGTCGGATGTGTTGGTAAAAGAAATGGTACTTTTCAAAAAATGGTTGCATTGTTTGAATCGGGTAAACATTTCAGATTTAAAACAGATGTAAAATATAGACTAGATGTTTGGACAGATGATAATGTAAAATGGGTTAATTATGGTCACAAAGATAGTGCAGAAGTTTTTCATACAGGAATATCGACTGGATCAATTGTCCTTGATGTTCCACAAATAAATAATTATGATACAGAAGATCAATCTGCAATAATGGGAATAGACACTAAAGAACATATTAATGGTGGAATTGAGTTTATTTTAAGTGATCCAACTCCTGATGTAGATAATTTAACAACTGTGAAAGAACTAGATGAAAATAAATTTCCTTCGATTACCGTATTTGTAGAAGATTATTCCAATTCAAACCCCCAACATCTTATGAGATATATAAAACTTTACTTTAGAGTTAATGAAAATGTTGATGTCAGAACCATAGAAAAAAAAGCAAAGAAGAAAAAATAAAACCTTTTACGTATAATAAATATTATTAATTTAATATTGAAATTATATTATATTAAATCATATAATTGCAGAAATATATTTTGATATGTAAATAAAGGGCTATTTATGACTGAAGTTTTTAGTAAAATTCCCCCTCACAGCTTAGAAGCGGAACAGAGTTTGTTAGGTTCAATGATGTTAAGCCCCGATGCTGTAGATGCTGCATTAGAAGAAGTCAAAGCTGATGATTTCTATCAATCTTCCCATAGATTTATTTTTTCTGCTTTAGTAGAATTATATAATTCACAAAAGCCTGTTGACCCTGTAACTCTTCAAGAAGAACTAAAAAGACAAGAACATTTAACAGAAGTAGGTGGTTCTAGCTACCTTTCACAGCTACTTAACGTTGTTCCTACTTCTAAAAACGCAAAATATTACGCAAAAATAGTAAAAGAAAAATCTATGCTTCGTAGCCTTATCTCTGTGTCAAACGAAATAGTTGATAGTGCTTACGACCCACAAGCTGTTGCAGAAGGTTTGATTGATTCAGCAGAACAAAAAGTATTACAGCTTAATAGACTAAAAACCACCAGCCCTTATAGATATATAAAAGATTTAATCAGACCAACACTTAGCGAATTGCAATATCTATACGATAATAAACAAGCTGTAACAGGTATTCCCAGTGGTTTCACAAAACTAGATGAAATGACTTCAGGCTGGCAAAATTCTGATTTAATTATTCTAGCCGCCCGCCCATCAATGGGAAAAACCGCTTTCTGTCTAAATATTGCCCAATATGCTGCTTCGGCTTGCAATATTCCTGTTTTATTCTTTTCTTTGGAAATGTCTCATCAACAGCTAGTTAAACGTCTTATTTCTTCTGAAGCAAGAGTAGATGGTCAAAAGCTTAAAAGTGGTTTCTTTAATCAAGATGATTGGCAAAAACTCTGTGTTGCCGCAGGCGTATTAGAAGAAACACCTTTACTAATAGACGACACTCCAGGTGCTTCTCTTATGGAAATAAGAAGCAAATCGAGAAAAGCTTACTCACAAGACAAAATAGGTTTAATAGTTATAGACTATTTGCAACTTATTACTTTAAGTTCTGATGGAACAAAAAGAGTAGAAAGCAGACAACAAGAAGTTTCAGAAATTTCAAAAGGGCTAAAAAATCTTGCTCGTGAATTGAATATTCCTATAATTTGTTTGTCGCAACTTTCTCGAGAAGTAGAAAAAACTCCAGATAAACGCCCCCAACTTTCACATCTTCGTGAATCTGGTTCTATCGAACAAGATGCTGATATAGTTATGTTTCTTTTCCGTGAAGAATACTATAATCGTGATAAAGACGACTGCAAAGGCAAAGCTGAAGTAATTGTTGCAAAACAGCGTAACGGTTCTATCGGTCCTGTCGAACTAGCTTTCAATGCAAAATACGTCAAGTTTGACAATCTAGAAGCTTTTCGTTCAGAAGAAGGTGAGCGATTAGACTGAATCTTTTTCTCCTTCGGCCTGCTTAATTGCAATTTCTATTATTTCTGTCAAACGCTCAGATTGCCCTGTAACAAACAAATAGCCACACCAAGCCTCAAGAGCTGTAGCTCTAGCGTATTCGCCTCTTGTACCAGAACCATATCTGTTAGGAACTTTAGCATTTCGCCAAGTCTTAACCATTTTCATATCTTCTTCTGGTAAATTTGGAAATATTTCTTCAAAAACTTTTGCTTGAGCTGGCGAACTGACTATTCCAACTAACGAGTCATGTAGCCTCCCTGCTCCGTCAATGCCAGAAGCTACGTGATTTAGCCTAAGACTCAATTCATAGACAGCATCACCTATATAAGCAAGTGTTCTAGCAGGAAGCTTTGCTGCTTCAGTCTTATCCCAAACTTCTTTTATATTAAAAATATCCGAGCCTTTAAGCAATTTTTTATTAACATCCATTTTCTGTATCAACCGTAGTTTCATTAATTTCTGTTGTTTCTTTAGCTTCTTCTACATTTGATTCATCGCTAACAACGCTAATTTCAATACTTTCAGAATAAAGTTCATTAATCTTTTCTTTTAATTCATTGATTTCCTTTTCTTTTGATTCTAATAATTTACGTAAAAATATCAATTCATCTTCTTTAGAGCCACCAATATAACTATCATCAGTATCATCATTAGCATCTTTATCTATAAAAGCGTTGAATCCTGTTACTTTAGCATAAACCTGATCTATTATATTGTTACAAATATCATTATCAAAAAGCAAACCAAGCACGCCGTCTATAGTCCGATAGAATTCAATTTTACAATCTTCTAAAGTTTTTACATTCAAACAATAATCTTTTGGGGTTTCCTCCCATTCAAGCATATAGTTATTTATTCTATCAAATCTTGTAAATAAATGAGTTTTTGGGAAAACAAATCTTAAGTTTACTTTCATTTTATAATCTTTGAGAGAATCTGCAGTACGAAGCGATTCTAGTTTTCCAAAACAGTTGATAACATAAGTTAAATCTACAAAAACTCTGAAATCATCTTTAAAAGGCAATTCTGCCGAAAACCAAGGAATAATTAATCTATCATCGTAAGTTCCTGTTTTTACTTTATATTTGGATTTTAGCTTTAATCCTAAATCGGTAACTAGTTTAATCTGAGTATTTTTATCAACATATTTTTCTATTCTTTGCAAAAACGGAACAACAAAATTGTTTAAATCATTGTCTACATCATATTTTAATGTGTTTTTAAAAAATTTATTATACATATAATAGCTGACAGCGATTAAAACCATACACAAAGCATAGAGTATATAATAAAAATCATTCGTATCTAACTCCGTTGCTTCTATTATAATGTCTGAATATATAGAACATATCAACAAAATAAAAGCACTAGCAACTATACAGATTACAGAATAATTAGTTTGAGAATTTGCTTTTATTTCTTCTATTTCTTCATCAAATTTAGAAACAGGATCCATAAAATCTAATATAGATTTTACATTATCGTAAAAAACATATCTACCATAAGCAAATTTCTTTTGTTCCCTAGTTAGTTTCATATCTTTTTCCCATTCAATTAACTATCAAAAACATTGTCTTTATCACTAGAATCCTCTATAAGTCCTTGTTCTTCCAAATTATTTTTTGGGTCAAACGCTCTAACTTCATCTTCATTAAAATGACTAGACTTACTTCCTTTCCATAATGGTCTGTAGTGCCTTCGATGATAGTAGCTACTTCTGTATCCATACCAATAATCATCATCATACATATCGTGTCTAAGCAATGAAGCACCGATAAGAGTACTAGCCATAGCATTATCCCCAGTCAAGTTATCGTAACAGTTTTGACAATAAACTTTATTTGTTTCAGGATCAATAACCTTGTTAAATGAGTTGTTTTTCCCTAGTCTTGCCTGAACTGCCTGTCCACACGAACAACAATGATTACCATCATTTAATATCGAATTTTGCCCTTCTGCTTCATCTAATGATTTTGCATAGCAGTCTATACAGCAAATTTGGTTATTTTGAGGGTGAGTTCTTTTATGTTTGAAACATATACTGCACCCACATATTGAGCAACTGTCTATTGCTTCATTTCCACAGTCTCTTAAAACTAAAAAACCTGTTTTTACTTGACAGTTAGCCATATTATTTCCCTTTCTTTATTAATTCAGCGGCAATAACAGCCCTAAGTTTAGGATTCATACTTTCCAGTCCCATTACACCAACAGCATAAGACAAATATTTTAAATCTTTTGTACTATACAAATCTTCTTTATTTTCTTGCTCTTTAATTACTTTTTTAACTTTTATCTTACCAGAATCGGAAGATTTGCTAACACTAGCAACATATTCGCCTTTCATATTATAAACTTTTAATTTAGAAATTGATTTTTTCTTTTTTCTTTCAGTCATGTTTCTTATTTCGTAATACTTGGTTAATTCTTCATCGGTTCCTATTTTTAATTTTCCATCACCAAATTTTACTTTACATACAAGCGATTCTTTTTTTGCGTCTTCTTTTGAGTTAGACTTAGCTTCTTCTTCTTTCTCTGAAAGGTCTTCATCGCTATAATCTTCTTCTTTCCTTGAAAGGAAAACTTTAAAATCATCATCATCGTCTTTTGAGTATTTTATAACAAAAATCGACTTTTTCTTGTTATTGTCATCTTTATATTTATATTTCAGCTTTTTTGGATTTTTAGGATTCTTTCTCGCCTTTAATTCTTCTATAACAGGATTGCCATAAGAATCTGGCATATTAATCTCAAGCTTAGTAGTTCCTGATGCTTCATTATATTTAAAAACCAAAGCTTCTTCTTTATCGACCGATTTAAATTTTACTTTTTCGGGAACTCTAAAAGTACTCAAATCAACAAAAAACCAGCATATTGCAAAATTGATTATTAAAAGAACTAAGAATATTATAAAATGTGTTCTGAATTTCATACTAACCCTTTCAATTTGCTTCCAACAAAGAATATACAGAAGCCATCATATCGATACATCTTTCTCGAATTTGAACGGGATCTATATCTGAAGATGATACTTCTGAAACATCTTTAACAACTATCTTTTGATTTTTGTCACCTACTAAAACAACATTAGCTAAAAAACCGTCAATTTTTAAATCGCCTTGGGAAAGAGGTTTATAAGTCTTAGTGGAAATGACAAACACACCTTTTAATGTATTTTTACCTTTAACCTTATGTTTGCTACCTCTTTTTTTATAAACATAAACTTCGCTTAAAACTTGATTAAAACCAAAATTAACTTTTGTTCCATCAGCCATAACTGCCGATAAATCAAAAAGGTCATTTTCATAAACACTAAGCCCAGATTTCAATTGTTTGCCCATTTCCTTTATTTGAGAACCTGAAAGCTTATTTTTACTATTAGTTAAAGGTAACAAACTAGTCTTTAATGTTATATTAGACTCGTCTTTCTGATCCTGCGAAACAACAGCACTTAAAGGTAGTAATAAATCTTTTATAATTCTTATATTAAATGGGGTAGATTTACAATGTTGCTCTTCAAAACTATCGTTATTCAACCAGACAATAAAGAAATACTCTGGAATAGTAATCAACAAAGTCCAAATTGTTGTATTGAGTATAATTGAGCCATTAGTATTTTGTGGAAGTATTTTTAATAGTATTAAAGATACGATTCCCATCGCAATAAACGGAGTGATACAACCATAAGCAACTGCCCCACCACAACCCAATTTTCCGAATAAACCTTTATGGTATTCTTCAATAATCTTTTTTTCTTCTTCTATCACAGGTTGAAAATAATTATTTTTTAGATTAGTAAATGTATCTTCAACACTAAAATCTTTATAATCTCTAAAACTTATTTGCTCTTTTGTTAAAGTCACTATTTCGCTCCAAGTAAGAAACATTTTTCTTTCTACGATGATAACATAAATAATAAAAGAGAAAACAGAAAAAATAAAAAAATTGTACAAAATAAATTAAAATGATATAATGGCTTCACTAAATTTTTCGCAGGATTAAAAATTACACTCATGCTTAATTATTATCAGCTTTTGGGCGTTCCAAACTTCGCCTCTACAGATGAGATAGCTGCAGCTTACAACAAAAAACACAATGACTTATTCTCTTCGGACTCACCACTGGCAAACATTCCTAAACTAAAACAGCTTAAACAAGCTCTTGATATTTTAACTGACGAAGACCGAAGAGAGTCTTACGACCAAGAATTAGGCGAATTTCTAGAACTAGTAAACGAACAATATGAAGAAGCTGTTTACGACCTAGAAAACAGAGATTTGGAATCAGCCGTTGAAAAACTGAACTGGTGCATGAACCAAAACCCAGGAGAGCCAGACTACTATGAAACTATGGGTCTAGTTTGTCGTTTAAAAGGTGATTTAAAGACATCTCTCCGATTCTATAAGCAGGGGTTGGAAACAGGACAACGGAAATGTTTCTTCTATCGTTATTTGGGTGATATATACAGCTTAATGCACGAAGATGACAAAGCGGAAGAAAACTATCTGATAGCAGCTGAAGAATTCAAAGAGCTTCTAAAGGTTGATCCAAAAAATGCAGAAGCAATGGAGCAACTTGGCGATATTTACCGTCACATGAAATTTTTTGAAGAAGCTCTCGACACTTATCAGCAGTTGCTTAAACGTTATCCTTACAATGCTGCTTTCCACAGAGAAGCAGGTAGCATAATGTCTGAAATGGATATGCTAGGTGAAGCCGAAAGCCATCTAATAGAAGCTTTGAGAATAAAGCCTAGCAATGCTCCATCTCTTATGGAACTAGGTCTTGTATATTTCAAAAAGCGACTACTTGGAATGGCAGTTCAAACTTTCCAAGATTGCTTGAAAGCGGACCCCAACCAGCCAGAAGTCCGACAGCTCATAACTCAAATAGAATCCGTCAGAAAAGAAATTGGTCAGACCGTAGAAGAAATGACTTATGATCCAACTCCTGATGCTTATGTTGAAGGAACTGTAAAGTGGTATAACAAAGAAACTGGCTTAGGTGTCGCTACCTGCCAAAGTTTTCCAGAAGTACTTTTACATTACACTGCTATTAAAAACGATGCCGATTTGAAAAAAGGCGACTCAATAAAATTTGGTGTAGTAAAAGACAAAATGAGTCCTGTAGCTGTTGAAGTAGAAAAAACAGACTCACCATCTGAAGCCGAAGTATTCCCTGGTAAAATAACAAAATTCGATAATGAAAAGAAACTAGGGCTAATAAAAGGTTATGATGGCAATGAAGTATTTTTCCCATTTTCTGCTTTGACAGAAGAAACTCTTAATTCTTTGTCTGTAGGGTTAGACGTGCTCTATGAAACCAAAAGCATTGTCGGATTAGATGATAATGCTGCTTCACAAGCTATAAGAGTAAGAGTTCGCAAAAAAAGACAATAAACAGGTAAAAAAATGAACGAAACAATTGCTTATTACGATCAGCACGCTGCTGATTTCTGTGAAAAACACGATGCAGTTAGACTAGACCCATTTCATAAAGCTGTTAGAGATAATATTCCTCTTGGTTCTAAAATTATAGAAATTGGTTGCGGTTCTGGTCGTGATGCTGCTCGTTCTTTGCAAGACGGATACGATATTTTAGCTTTAGATGGATCAAAAGGTTTATTGGCTGAAATTCCTAAAAGACACCCCGAATTAAAAAACAGATTGATTTTCGGAATTATGCCATGCAAAACTCAGTTTGCAAATGAATATTTTGATGGCTTTTATTCTGTCGCCTGTTTAATGCACCTTTATGAAAAAGATTTACCCCCAACTTTGGCAGAACTTAACCGCATTATAAAAAAAGGTGGTAAAGGTCTAGTTTCTATTCCAACAACCAGAAACGATGTAAATGATGATGGGGTAGACGATAAAGGCAGAACAATGAACGTTATGCCAATCGACCTTTGGATAAAATACTTTGAAGAAGCTGGTTTTTCCGTTACTCATGGGGAAGAAGAACCAGACAAATTAAATAGACCAGGCGTTTTTTGGATAACTTTTATTCTAACTAAGAAATAAATGGGCAAAAAAAAGAAACTCATAAGATTTAAAGAAAACAAAACCTTTGAAAAACTCTTTGAACCTGTTGCTTTAGACCTTATAAAACAAGATCACGAATATAAAGGCAAATGGCAATCAGAGTATTTCAAAAGCTCTGGGCGGCTTGTCCTAGAATTAGGCTGTGGCTATGGAGAATATACTGTTGGTCAAGCTAAATTATTGCCTAACGATTGTTTTATAGGTATAGACATTAAAGGAGCAAGGCTTAATCTAGGGGTAAAAGAGATAGAAGAAGCAAAAATGTCTAACGCTTGCTTTATTAGAACTCAAGTAGAAATGATTCCTCATATTTTTTCTAACGAAATCGATGAGATATGGCTAACATTTCCTGATCCACGCCCAGATAGAGCTAGAAGACGCTTGACTTATCCACTATTTTTAGATAGATATAAAAAGGTTTTAAAAACTAATGGAACTATCTGCTTAAAGACAGACTCTAAAGAATTATACGATTATACTTGCAATTTAATAGATTCTTTAAATTATAAAACTATTGAAAAAACAGACGATTTATATAACTCTCCATTATTAGAAAAAATACCATTTATTCAAACAAAATACGAAAAACGTTTTCTCGCCGAAGGAAAACCAATCTGCTTTCTACGATTCTCTTTACATCCCTAAATACTGCTCTCCCCTTGAAGCCTATCAATCCAAAAATACTTTTCTTGATAATTTTATAAAATTGAATATACTTATATAATTTAATGATACTATAAGCCCAATTTAGTTAGGACAAAAACAGAATGAAAAAACTATTTACAATGCAAAACTTTTTTTTGTTAGCAATCATTATAGTATTGCCAGTTTGCATTTCATATTATTCGATAAATAATTTAATTGAAGAACAGTATTTAACTACTCGTGAAAGTTTAGTAAACAAACTTAAACTACAAATTGCAAAAATAGAATTTTCTTCTATTACTGAAAATTATATTCAAAAACTAGGTCAAGAAAAAAATCTTTCCCAACAAAACTCAATAGCAAGTTACTCTTTTCCTATAATTGCGATAAATATTTCTAATAACACACTTGTTTCAATAGATTCTGCTCTTTCAAAAGATAAAAGCAAAGAAGAAATTGAAAATTTTACATCAGAACTTATTTCAACTTACAATTCTAGAATCACAGAAATGTTTAAATTTAAGAACTATATTGTTGGAACAACTTCTACTCATGAAGAATCAGAAATACGTTTATTGGCAATGGCTGATATTACTGATGCTATTAACAAAAAACAACAAAGTCTATTATTGTTAAAAATAGTTTCCGCTTTAATCATTATTTTATTTATATCTTTAAAAATGATTAAATTCAATGATTTATCACTCCGACATCGTATAGCAGCTGTATTTATGACTGCTATCATTATTCCGTTGATAAGTCTTATTTTTGTTGGAAAAATGTTTATCGCTCATGAGGAAAATCGTTTGAAAGAGTCTGCCTATACAAGAATGAGAGAAAGTATGGAAGCTTTAAATAGAAGATACAAAGACTCACCCCGACTTATAGAACGAGAATTGTATGAAGATTTGAAAAACATAGTTGCAAAACCGTATACTTTAGAATCTATTGTTCTAGGTATGCAAAAAGCTGTAAAAGAAGAAATTATAAATAAATATGTTGTTTTTAATCAAGGTTCAATGGTTGCATCTAGTTGGGCAGATACAGATTCAAGTTTAAATAACATTTTGTCTTTATCGCTTGCAAAAATTAACGAAGAACAAAAAATAGACATTAACTCTTCTAATAAAAACTTAAATTTACGTTCTGATTTGGAAAATTCTTTTCATTTAAGACATATTCTTGCTGATAACCATCATATTTACTTTATGCCTATCAATTTTGATGAGAGCGATAAAAATTATCAAGTATATGCCTACTTGCCAGACAAATTATTTGAAAAAAATTTTGCAGAAAGAGAATTTGCTTCTAATAAAGTAGCCACACAAGAAACAGAAGGAAGTCTTATTATTCAGGAACTTTCTTTCTATTCAACTTCTCAAAATTCCGAAAGCTATCCTTCTGTTACTCCAGTTTGGGAAAAGCTAAAATATATATTAAAACGCTCTAATAGTTTGAAAGTAGAAGAAACAGGTGTTGTAAAAGTAGACAATGAGGAATTTCTTTATTTAATCAAACCTATTTCCTCTATGAACACCAAATCCTATCTGCCTTGTTTAATAACTTCTACAAAACCTATAAAAATGCACGTTAAAGATGTTACAATACTGTTGTTTGCAGTATCTGCATTTGCTATTGTGGGTTCTATTCTTTTAAGCTTTGTTCTTTCTTCAAGGTTACTAATCCCAATAAAAAAGTTAGATACTGCTTTAGAACAGGTTGAATTAGGAAATTATGATGTTGAATTGGAAGAAGAAGGCGAAGATGAACTTGCTCATTTAAATATGGCTTTTAACTCTATGGTTAAAAGTTTAAAAGAACGAGAAAAACCCGAAATAGATACTACAGACTCTGATTCCAATTCAACTTCTGAATCTGATTCAGAAGTTGAAAAAGAAAATAGTGAACCGCCTGTTCAAGAAGAAAATAATATAATATCCGATCTAGAATCTGAAAAAAAGGATAAAATCGATACATCCGACAAAGCTTAATTATCGATTTCAAAAGTGTCCGTTAAATACTTTATTAAATGTACTTAAATAGGTAAAAAAATGTCAGAAATAAAACTTAAACGTCCAGAACTTATGTCACCAGCAGGCGACATGATAAGCCTACGAGCTGCATTAGATTCTGGAGCAGATGCTATATATTTTGGAATAGTTTCGATGAACATGAGAGCTAATGCCAAAAATTTTACTGTAGAGCAACTACCTGAAGTAGCAAGTATTTGCCATTCCTATAATGCAAAAGCTTATCTCGCATTAAACACTATTATTTTTGACTCAGAAGTTGATTTAGCAGAAAAATTAGTTGAAGAAGCAGCAAAAGCAAAAATCGATGGAATAATCTGTTGGGATTTTTCTATTGTTGAACTTGCTTTAAAACACAATATGAAAGTAGCTCTTTCAACTCAAATGTCTGTTTCTAATTCCCATTCTATAGCCTTTTTATACAAAAATTTTAAAATCCGTCGCTTTGTTCTTGCTAGAGAATGTACTTTAGAAGAACTAAAAAGTATTAGATTGAATTTAAATAAGCTTTTGGGTAAAGATTCTGAAAAAATAGAAATAGAAGTCTTTGCTCATGGAGCTATGTGTGTTTCTGTAAGTGGACGCTGTTTTATGTCACAATTTGCTTTTAATGAATCGGCAAATCGTGGAGAATGTAGACAGCCATGCAGACGTGAATATCTTATAAAAGATATTAGAGAAGGCAAAGAATTCCTTTTGGGTAAAGATTATGTAATGAGTCCAAAAGATTTATGTTCGCTTCCTTTCTTAGAAAAGCTATTAGACGTAGGTGTCGATAGTCTTAAAATTGAGGGTAGAGGACGTAGTGCAGAATACGTGAGTGTTGTTACAAAATCTTATAGACGCTTTATTGATTTTTATCTTGAAAATAGAAACAAAGATAATTATGAAAAAATGCTTGAACCTTTGCGAAAAGAACTCATGGAACAGGTTGATTCTGTTTTTCATAGAGGTTTTTCTAATGGTTTTTATTTCGGTCGTCAGATAAGTGAGTGGAGCGGTGGTAATGGTTCTAAAGCAACTCACCGAAAAACTCATGTCGGTATTGTAACCAACTTTTTCAAAAAGGTTTCTGTTGCTGAAATAAAAGTCGAAGGAAGAAATTTTAAAGTTGGCGATGAACTTATGTTTCAAGGGCAAACTACTGGAGTAAAAAACTTGAAGGTAATTTCTATTGAAGAAAATGAAAAACCTGTTAATATTGCTAAAAAAGGTAGTTTGGTTGGAGTTAAGTTGTCTGAAATCGTCAGAGAAAATGATCAAGTGTTTATGATTGTTCCCGTTGAAGAAGTTAAACACTTAAAACAAAACTAACTTTAAACTGTTTGATATAACACTACAAAATATGGAGTATAAATCATGAATGAATCAAAAGGTTGTTTTAGTTGCTGTGGATGTCTTGGTTGCGGTTGTATTCTTGTTATATTAGCTATTATAATTCCCATTGCTTGGGGTGGTTATTGGCTACATACAAATGGAAGAACTGTAATAGGTGATTTAGGCGAAAAAACAATTGTCGAACTAAGCAAACAAGCTTTTGAACCAGAATCTGCTAACGAAATAGCCAGTGTTACAAAAATACTTCGTGACGATTTTGTTGCATCTAAAATTGGTTATGTAGAATCTGGAAATTATGTTTACGAATCTTTCAGTGATGAAAAACTACAAGGACAAATTATTTTTTCTGTTATTTACAGACGTTTGACAGGTAAGCTAAAAGATGGGAAAACTCCTGAATATATTGATGCAGAAGGTGCTGAAGCTGTAAGAACTATTATGTATGCTTTGAGCCAAGGAAAAATAGATGGTAAATCAGCTAAAAGTAAAGTTACTTCTATTATGGAAGATAAAAATAATATTCCTAGTAAAAATTCTTTCGATACTAATAAAGTTAAAAAGGATATTAGTGCAGAAGATTGGAAAAAAGTTGTTGAATCTTTAAAACTCTATGTTAAAGAGCAAAAGTTAGAAACTCCTGCCAAAAATATAACTCCTGATTCATTAGCAAAAGATGAGTTTATAAAATTCTTGAACAATTGGCCTCGTATCAAAAAATAAAAACAATGCCTCCCTCTAGGAGGCTTGTTTACAAAGCGCCATATCAACAATCTATTGACAAACTCCCTAAAATAAAAATACCGCAATTATAGTTAATTGCGGTATTTTTATTTCCTCTGGGGTGGCAGGATTCGAACCTACGAATGTCTGCTCCAAAGGCAGATGCCGTACCACTTGGCTACACCCCAATATCATCGCTGATGATTAGTTACTCTATCATATTTTTACAAAATAATCAAGAAACTTTTTATATTTTATATTTGTCAGATCAAACGTATTAAAATTTATAAAAATTATAAAAGTTTATAATAATTATAGTTTTTGTTAATCATTATAAACTATGAGTAATTATCGTCATTGCGAGCCTGACGTAGGCAGGCGTGGCAATCCATGTCATTCGTAGTAAGTGGTAATGGCGAAGCGAAGCTTCGCCGTGATAGGTGGGAAGCGATAGGTAATATGTGGGAAGTTGCCCTAAAGCCTCCTCGTGGTGGGTGGTGAGTGAGCGGACAGTAGACGCGAGACCTCTATTCTCCGCACAAGGCTCGTTCCCTCAAAGTCTATCCGAAGATACAAATTA
>CAJOQX010000020.1 GCA_905236865.1 Candidatus Rifleibacteriota bacterium | reverse complement strand
TCTATAATTTTTTGGTTAGGTGTGTTTTTTTGTTTTGTTTTTTTCCCGATTTTTTTATTAGATATTGGAATAGAAAGCTATATAAATACCAAAAATAATATAGAAGAATTAGAAGCATACAGAAAACTAGAATTCCATTTAGATAAACTTTTAAAATACGGTAATCCAAAGCATTATTATCATTCTCTATTAAAAAAGATTTTTGATATAGCTATAATTCAAAAAAGTCCAATAGACTACTTAAAAAAAGCGATTCCATATTTAAAGAAAAGAAATCCAAATATATTCAATTTTGTTGTATGGAATAATGAAAATGGAGAAATCATAGACTCTCTAACAGACGAAAAAGGGCATAGATATGTTTTAAAAACAGCGAATGAAATGTTTAACCTTCTTTCAATCGATAACAAGAAAAGTTATCCTGTTAATCCTCAAAATATAGACGTGTTAATAAAAAAATTTAATATTTTAAAGTCTTACTTTGGTTCTTTTCTGGCGATGGAAGGTTTGTCACACCCTTTATTAAGAGCTAATCTAGGAAAGATTATTCCTGCTTCTGGTGAAAAAGAAAAATCTTATTTTTGGTTTCAGTCAAATGATAAAATTACTGTAATAGCTACTATAAACCGAGATTCATTAGAGTCTTTATCTTATATTGATAAAATGATAAATGGTTTAAATAAAAACTCTAATAACAGAATAAAATATGGAATGGTTGATTATATACACGATAAAAGTATTTTCCCAGAAAATGATGAAGATAGAATTGCAGAATTAAATCTTGCATTAGCTAAATACGAAAATTATTCAAACTCAAAATTATCTTCAAACAATTATATTATTTTTGCAAAAATATTGAATAATTATATAAGAGGTTTTTGTTATATTCCGAAAGATTATGTTTATAAAAACAAGGGTTTACGAAGGAAATCTTTGCTTTTTGCTAGCTCTATAATTTTTTTATTCTATTTAGGAATATGTTTTTTATATAAATTTACTAATTATAATTTTTCCATGAATTGGAAACTTTCTTTACTCTTTTTATATGCAAATGGTTTGCCATTGGTAGCTCTTTCTTTTATTGGTTATGATTATTTGGAACAAATTAGAAAAGTTCAGTTGGAAGAAGCTTATGAAAATATTCATCAATTTTTAAATGATTTTGATTCAAAATTTGGTTTAATAAAAAGGAAGTATTCATCAAAATTTGATTCTATTGTAGAAAAAATAAATTTAAGCATGAATAGCCAAAAAGATATTTCCATTTTATTGCAACAATTAAAAACAGAAGTAGAAAAAACTAATTATGATGATTTTAGGGTAATAGACAAAAATGGAAATGTTGTAATAAGCGGTAAGAAAAATTTAAATAACAACTTAATCCAAAATATGGGAAAGAATATGATAGGATTAGTAAATAATGCAACTTACACACCGCAGATTACTTTTGAAAGAGGTAATGATAATTATAACGATAAAGATGATAAGGATAAGAATAATTTATTGATTTTTTATAGTAATAGTCTATTTTTAGATAATATTATTTCAAAAAAAAGCGATATTTTTTCAGAACAAATATTTGATAATGCTAATTATTTTTACATTCAATTTTTGGGCGATAAAAAAAATAGAAAATTCGATTATGTTGTTGTTGTTACATGGCTTACAAATCAATTACAAGAAAATTACATAAATGATTATATAAATGACTTAAATGTTAATTCAAGAAATATAAAATGTTTGGCTTTTTCTGAAAAATATGGGAAAATTTTTCCTAATAATTCAAAAATAGAATCAAATTTAATAAGTAAATTTAGTCAAATAACCAATTTTAATTCTTTAAATATAGAGAAAATTAATTATGAGAATAGAGATTATGTTGCTTTTGGACTTGTTGGTCATGAACTTAATGAAATTGCATTATTAGGTCTCTATCCGTTAGATATAATAAATGATAATATTTCCCTTCTTAAAAAGCGTTTAATGATATTTATAATAATAAGTATTGTATTGACTTTAGGCGTAAGTTGGTTATTGTCTGCACATTTTTTAAATCCTATAAAAGATTTAAGACTAGGTGTTGAAGCGATTGGTAAACAGAATTTTTCTTATAGACTTACTGTAAAATCAGCAGATGAGTTTGGAGCTTTAAATCAAGTGTTCAATTCGGCACTTGGTAGTTTAGAAGATTTGTCGATTGCTACTACTGTTCAAGAAAATCTTTTCCCTTTAGAGGCTTTAAAGCAGAACAAACTGCTTGTTTGGGGAAAAAGCGTTACCATGACAAGATTAGGTGGCGATTATTTTGATTATTTTAGTTTAAATGATAAAGAAGTTGGGATTTTAATTGGTGACGTCGCAGGGCACGGAGTTCCTGCTGGGTTTTTGATGGCTATGGCAAAAGCTTCTGTTTTATTATCCGATGAAGACAAGAAGAATCCTGCAAATTTGCTTTCTTCCATACACAAAGTTTTTTATCACGTTAAAAGTAAAAAAATTAAAAGAATGATGACCTGTTTATATTTTTGTATAAATACAGAAACAGGTGAATATTCAATGGCAAATGCAGGACATTGCTATCCTGCATTTATAAATAAAGAAGGTAAAGTGACTTTTTTAGAAATCGATGGCACTCCATTAGGTATAACAAAAAGGGCTAGATATATGAATAACGAGGGAAAATTAGAAGAAAACAGCTATTTGTTGCTGTACACAGATGGTATGCTGGAAGCTCATAATGAAGCAGGTGAATCTATAGGTACACAACGTTTTACAGAATTAATTTCATCAAGTTATTCAGATGATTTAGAAACATATTATAATCGTATTTTCGCTGGCTATAAAAAGTGGTCACCTTTAGCTGATGATGACATAACAATGGTTCTAGTAAAATTTGGTTTTGATGAGGAAAAAAGGAATGTATAAATGAAACATAATATAAAATATGATTATTTAAAATTCATTGCTTTTATACTTTGTTTTGTTTGTATTCCTTTGGCAATGATAATTTATGGTTACTATCATACTTTTGAAAAAAATAGAAAAATGGCCATAAGTGAACTCACTAGCGAAGTTTCTGCTTTTAACACAAAACTTTTATTGTTTTCTGATCAACAAAAATTTTGGTTTTTATTATTCCAAAATAAAATAGAAAATACAAAACCAGGTAAAAATATTTCCGAGTCTTTAAAAAATCTCGCAAATTCTTTCAATGATTTAAAAAAAATATATGATTTT
>CAJOQX010000019.1 GCA_905236865.1 Candidatus Rifleibacteriota bacterium | reverse complement strand
GTCTGACAAAAACGGAACTTAGTCTGGCAAAATTTGGAATTATAGCTAATCTTACTAAAAACGGCAGTTACTTTGTCAATTGACGTATTTTTTGGATAGATAAAAAATATTTTAAAATGTACAAAGATTTTACTTCACAAAAATAAAAAATTGAATAAATTATATCGAGGATACTATTCAGTTTACTCTAGGTGGTTAGAAAAATGCGAAAAATCAACAAAGTCTTACTTGCAATTTTATTTGCTTCAACAATTAATTGTGTACAAGCTTCTAATAAGTCTAAGTTATACAAAGACGTTCCTTTAAACCATTGGGCTTATCAAGCAATTGAAGAACTTACAGAAAAAGGTCTAATTATAGGATTACCAAATCAAACTTTTAAAGGCGATAAACCTATGACTAGATATTCTTTTGCAGTAGTTATTAATAGAATGCTTGCACGCTATGATGAACTTCTTGAAAGAGGAAATTTTGTTAGCCAAAAAGATTTAAAAACTCTAGAAGATTTAGTTACAGAATTTATTAATGAAATAGAATCAGTTTCAGAAGAAGTTAAACAATTAAAAGAAGATGTAAAAGTTAATAAAACAGATATTTCAAACATAAAAGGAAATATCACTAAAATGCAGGCGAAGGATGCAGAATTTGAAAGAAAACTTAGTACATTAAATGAAGTTAAGATAACTGGTGACGCTTTAATACAAAACATTAATTATAGTAAGACAAATAAAAATGTAGATGATTTCCAAAATGCTAAGGTTAGAATAGGATTTTCAGCAAAACCATCTGATAAAGTTGAAACTGAATTTAGATATATTGCCTTAGACAAAGACTTTGATTCTAATAGCAAGCAGAGAATGCAACCTATAAATAGAAACGGTAATAAAGAATATAACGGCACAGCAAGAAGCACATTCGGACGTACCCAAGGATCTAATGATGTTGAAGTTGCAAAAGTAAAAGTAAACAAGATTTTTAACGACACTGATTCTATTCAAGTCGGTCGTTCTTTTATGACTCATGGTCATGGAATGGTAATAAACGATTATGCTGATGCAGTGACATATAAAACTCAGGCAGGAGATGTTACCCTTTCGGGTAGTGCAATTTATGCTAATTATGCAGATGGGTTAGAGAGAGATAATAATAATGATCCAATTGCCAATAGAAAAGGAAGACAAATTTGGAATATTAACGCTGACGTTAATGTTAAAGGCAACAATATATATGCTGGTGTTTACCATCAGGATACAAAAGATTATTATGATTATAATGATTTGAATCCTTTAGATCAAAATTTATATTTAACTCATAAAGATAGAATAAAAGATGTAGTAGAATTAGGCAGTAGTGGAAACGTTACTAGCGATGGCAAAATCAGATATGATGTAGCTTTTGTTGCAAGCACTAATGAAAGAAGTAATGTAGCCAATGGAGGAAGAAAAGATAGAGCTACAGGTTATATGGAACATGTTTCTTTAGATTGGGATGCTTCTCCAGATTTAACTGCAAAATTAGCTTATACTACTGCTGATAAGGACTTTGACGGTATTATTTCTTTAGACAAAAACCAAGGTTCTTACGATGGAACTACTACCCCATTTGACGATATAGCTAGATTCCAAAATCTTTTAGGTGGAATGCATAACGATAAGTTCTACAATACATCTGATTTCAAACTTCAACTACAATTAGCATTAGCTAACAATCAAAGTTTACGATTCGCTTATGATATAGTTAAAGAAAATCATGACATAGTAAAATCTGGTTATACGCCAAACGGTGCAAATGCAACCAATTGGAATGTCGCAGGCTTTAACAAACTTGATACCAAGATTTCCACTCTTGAATATAAATATCAATTCGATCCAAGCACCAGGTTCTCAATGGGTATAACAAATGCAGACAATAGCAAGAGTCGAGATGAATTTGATCAGAAAATGAAAGACGAACAGCTCTTCTGGACTGAAATATTTAGTAAGTTCTGATAAGTAAGATGTAAAATAAAAAAAGGCCTGCGTAATCCGGTCTTTTTTTTGTTTTTGTTGTTCTTGAATTAAAAATATAGACTATGTTATAATATAAAAGCTATGTTAAAAAAAGATAACAACTTATTATTAATTATTTGCGCTTCATTACTTATTTATAATTCTTCTTATGCAGAAGAAAATTATACTGAATTATTAAAAATAAACAGAAATGATGCAGCAGCAGTAAAAATACTTCAAAATGCTGTTTCCAATAATCCAAATAGTAAATCTGCCAAAATCGTTTGTGCTAAGGTTTATATGAAAAATGGCAGATATAAAGAAGCAGAAAACTTACTTATGCTAGTTTTAGAAGAAGACCCAACTAATATTAAAGCAAATAAATTATTAATAGAACTAAATAATTTAGTAACAAACAACGGCTCTAACTCTGAAGGCGAATTCCACCACAAAATAGAACCTATCTTCGATGAAAACGAAGAATCATTTTTCGTAAAAGATGATGAAAATACAAATACTCTTTCTATAATAAAAAACAATAATATTTCAAAACTAGATAATAAAACCGAGAAACTTCCTTCTACTCAAGATATAATAAATAAAGCAAAAGAAAAAATTAATTCTGAAAATAATACTTCTAATACTTTAAATAAGAAAACAACCAATAACCAACAAAATAATAATAACAATTTAAATAATATTTCCTCTCAAAATTCAAAAGTTATAGATTTAATTAAAAACAGTAATTCTAGTGCAAATAAAGAAATAAATATTACTGATAATAAATCAAAAAACAATAATAATGTACAAAACAATAATGAAAAAAAAGTTGCTTCAATAGCTATAGGTAACAATGAAAAGTTTGAATTAAAACCTTTTATTGCTCCAGATTACAAAAAAAAGAACTCAAAAAAAACAGATTTATTTAATTCAACACAAAAAGATAATAAAGTATCTTTTACAAATACAAATATTCAATCTAATAATTCTGAGCATCAAAAAGTTCAAGAAAAAAATTATAGGCAAATACTATCCGATACTAGTAAAGTTAAATTTTTAGAAGCTACTACAGATTCTTTTTCCATAAATTTAGAAGAAGCTTACTCTAGAATAGAACGCAATGAACTAGATATTGCAAATTATTATTTAAACAGAGCTTTAGCTATCGCTGCTAATGAAAGAAACACAAAAAAACTATTTGATGTCCAACTAACAAGAGCTGTTATATATATGTATCAATGTGACTTTGTCAAATATGGCGAACATATTCTAGATATTAGAAAAGGACTTACAGATAGTACATATCAATCATTACATAAAGTTTACGAATCTGCTATTAATTTAACAGACAAAAATCTACAGTTAAAATATGTAGCTAATTTAGCTTTAAAATCTGGTCACTTTTATACTGCTCTTGATTTAGCAAATAGAATAAAAGTTAAAGATAAAGAAACACAAATAATTATTCAAAAAGCTAACTCTATGATTAATCAAATTAACGGTGAGTATCTTTTGAATAATGGTTCATTTATTTATGCATTAGATTATTTTGAGAATAAGAATGATGAAGCAGAAAAAGGAAGAACTTATCTAGCGATTTCAAAATCTTTGTATGAATCAAATGAACCTAAACAGGCAAAGATAGCAGAACAATTTGGTCGTTCTTGCTTATTAAACTATATACAAAACGATCAGAATAATCCTAAAGCTAATTTATATTTAGCTCTCTATTTATTGGATAAAGGGGACAAAAACCAAGCAAAAGAAGCAATTAGACGTGGTTTAAACGCACAGGGCACAAACGAAATTGTCACATCTAAACTATTGAACTTAGCAGAGAATCTGTAAGAAGAGAGATGAGAGATGAGAGATGAGAGACAATGTCATTAAGTTAAGCTAAAATGTTTTGTTAGAGCCTGTTTTAAGGCTCTTTTTTTATGCCTATTTTTATACTATTACT
>CAJOQX010000018.1 GCA_905236865.1 Candidatus Rifleibacteriota bacterium | reverse complement strand
CTGTGACTCTAAGGAACTGTTTTCCAACCTCAAAATAGCAAAGACTCCTAACTTTGAAAGTGAGCTTAACAAAAATTGTGTTATAGCACTAGATATTCAGAAACTTAGGGCAGATGCAAGAGCTCAAAAACAGAATCCTCTTGATTACATACAAAAATCGGTAATAGATGAGCTCATTACGATTTATCCAGATTGTGTAAAAGAAACTGACAGTTATTTGCCGAAAGTATTAGTAAACATATACGCAAAGACAGGCACTCAGTTTATTATTATCACAGATGAATGGGACAGTTTTTTTAGAGAAGACAAAGAAGATAAAGAATTAATCAAGAATTATTTAGATTTTCTAGGAGCGATGTACAAAGGCACAGAATCTGATATGTTCTTAAAACTAGCATATATGACAGGCATACTTCCTATAAAGCAGTATGATGTTCAGTCTAAAATGAACAATTTCTGGGAATATACAATGATAAAACCAGGCAGATTGGCAGAATTTGTTGGTTTTACAGAAAAAGAAGTGAAAGACCTGTGTGAAAAATACAATATGGATTTTGATGAGATGAAACGCTGGTATGACGGATATTCTTTTACAAAAATCAAGTCGGTCTATTCTCCAAATTCTGTTGTAAAAGCTATTGATAACGAAGAATTTGCTAGTTATTGGACCGCTACAGGTACTTATGAAAGCATAAAAAATGCTATAAACTACAATTTTGATGGTCTTAGAGATGACATTATTCTATTAATAAGTGGGAAAAAAATTAAAGTAAATACTTTGAGTTTCCAAAATGATATGACAAGTTTAAAAAATAAAAATCATGTTTTAACACTTCTTATTCATCTAGGTTATCTAGCTTATGACAGCAAAAATAAGAGTGTAAATATTCCAAACAAGGAGATAGCTGAAGAATTCGCTGTTGCAGTTGAAGATAGTCCGAAATGGAGCAAAATATCAGAGGTTTTGAAACGTTCAGAAGATTTAATTGAGGCGACTATCAACGGTAATGCAGATAAAGTTGCTGAAACTTTAGAAATAGCTCACGAAGATGAAACTTCTGTTTTAAGATACAATAACGAAGAATCTTTGGCTTGTGCTATAAATATAGCATATTACTATGCAAGAAGTGATTATCTTATGGTTCGTGAATTTCCTTCGGGAAAAGGCTTTGCAGACTTGACTCTTATTCCAAGCAAATTCTGCGATAAGCCAGCAATGATAATCGAATTAAAAGTAGATAAAGATGCTGAAACAGGTATCAAACAGATAAAAGAAAAACGCTACCAGGGCAAACTCAAAGATTATTTAAATGATATTGTTCTTGTTTCTATCAATTACGACAAAGAAACTAAGAAACATAGCTGTGTGATTGAACACCTTAGGAATTGAGAATTGAGAATTGAGAATTGAGAATTGAGAATTGAGAATTGAGAATTGAGAATTGAGAATTGAGAATTGAGAGTTGAGAGTTGAGAGTTGAGAGTTGTGATTCGAACACACAGAATCTAAAACCTAGCTCGCAGAGACTGTGCTAAAACTAGCTTTTTAGCCCATAATTAGAATAAACTAATTATCGAGTCAAAACCTAGTTTTTAGACAGCCTCTTCATAGAGGCTGTCTAAAAACTAAGAATTTGTTAAAAATTCAATGTGTAGAGTAATGTCCTCGCCACCTTTTATAAAGGGGGACCAAGGGGGATTTTAAAATAATCAGCCAAATCAAATTTTAGAGTAAAAAGCTAGTTTTCAGACAGCTTCTAGTAATGACTCAAAACCCATACACCATGTTTATTATGTCATAGCAAAATTATTAATATTACACTATTTTGAAATAACATAATTTTAATGTGTTTGCCATACCATTTCTTGTAGTAGGCGGTGGGTGATAAAAGAAATTTAAGATGGTGAAATGAAAAGGTTTACATAATATTTATTATTTCTTCAGTATGCAGTTTTTTCAAATTTTATAAAAAATAAAATGTTTCACGTGAAAAAAATAAATTGACATTTTAGAAAAAGTTTGATTTTAATAAAACTAAATATTTAAAGTGTAAGTTTACATAATAACTATGAATTTTTATGTATATTATGATTATGAAATCATAAATGATTTATTTTTTGTTGAAATTAAATGTTACTGTTTTGATATGTGCGTTTTTCGCTGATAATGTAACTTTGACATATCTTTTTAAAAGAAAATTGTGTACACCGTGTCAGTGAAAAATTATCTTAATTTAGGCTTTTAATAATGATTCATAATTATAATATGAAATATAAAATAAAAAGTTTAAAATGTTTCACGTGAAAAAAATAAATTGACATTTTAGTAAAAATCTGTACACAAAAAATACCTTTTTAGGGAGAAGGGAGAAGGGAGAAGGGAGAAGGGAGAAGGGAGAAAGTTGTTTTCGTGTGTACAATTGAAAGAATAATTCGTTGAATTTCAACAAAAGAAACATAGACTTCTAATAAACTAAAACTATATCAATTATGTACTTAAACAATCAAGAGTTTACATAATGTTTGTTATTTTTTTGCTTTTGTATTCCTATTTTTCTTTGCTTGTCTTTGTTGGTAACGATATTCTCTTGGTTCGATAGGGTTATGTTGAATCCACAAACCTAATTTTTTTGCTCTAGCTTCTTTTTCAGCTCTAGCAAAGTCTAAATCATTAGGACTATAAAATACATAATGCCAAGCAAAGCCAGCTTTTATCATTTCTAAATTTATATATTTATTGTCAGAATATAATTTAGCAACCGTTCTTCCGTATTTATCTTTATATAATCCTTCTGCTTTTATATCTTTTCCGAGAATAAGCCTTACGCAGTAATCTTTTGATTCTTTCCCAAATTCTTGCTTGGATTCGGGAGCATCAATGCCATAAAACCTAAGTATTACTCTTTTTTTATTCGCAAGCAAAATAGTACAGGTATCACCATCTGCGACATCTATACATTTTCCTATTAATTCTTCTGAATAACAAAGTGAAGAAAATAATAAAAGTATTATAAACGATATAAGCAAATATTTTTTCATATTAATAGTATAAAACAATATATAAATAACATCAATCTATCAATAATTATTACAACAAAAAAATAAAAACTTATTTTTTCTATTATCGTTTAATTATCTAAATTTTCTGTCGATACAGCGAGCATGATGAAAAGGAAAAATATAATAATTACTGCTACCGCTATGCTTTTAGTTTTGGCTGGTAGCGTATATGCACTTGATTTACGCCAGTATCAAGGCTATCTGTCAGGCAATCGAGGAAAGGCTGCTGTAAAACAAGAAAAGCAGAGCAACGAAATAAAAGAAATTCCAATAGTTGAACAAAACAATATTCGAGACCTGAATGCTGATGCCTACTATGTTACTAGTCAGGAAAACCAATTTATTCCTTTAGGTAATACTCAGACTCAAAAAGATGGCGAACGCTATTTAATTCCAGCTGATACACGTATACCTAAAGAATTAAAACCTTTATTGGTAGAACAAAGAACGCCTAGACAGGGATTAGCTTTAAATGGTGGAACTGGTGCTACTCTGATTCCTTCTCCTGGCGTTTTAGAACCAGATAAAACAGCTATTGGTGTTCAAGTTCAGACTTTTGACTTATATAATATAAATAATGTCAAATACACTGATGAAGATTATTTTGATATTAATTTAAGTGCTGCTTGGGGTATTCAAGATGGAGTAGAAATAGGTTTTGATAAAACTTTTGCTAATCAAGACCACTATGATTTGGAAGAACCATTGTATTTCAATTTGAAATACCAAGCAACAGGCAATGTAACTTTGGGTTCAAGTATTAACTGCAATTCTGGTTATCATTCTGCTTGGGTAGCCGCTGGTGTTCCCGTCTTTTGGATTGGTGTGGGCGGTAACTTTGGGGCAAGTGATTATAGGCATAGTTATGTGACTCCACCAAAATTTAGAAGGGCTAAATATGGCGGATATAACTATAATTATAATACAGGTAGAGGCTATGCCGATGAATTTTTCTTTCTTGTTGGTGGTTTGATACCATTAAATGATAATCTTAGATTTGTCTACGATTTTAATGGTGATAGATTTAGTTTAGGTTTTAGATTTAATTATTCAAATACTGTATTTATAAATGCAAGTTATATTTCTAATGGAGATTATGAAAATCTTCCTGGAACCATCGCTCATAGGAGAAATCGAAACTTTGTAATGGGCGGAACAGTAGCTTTCTAGCTTTTTTATGAGAATTCTTGTTGTATCTATAAATTATTATCCTGAACCTGCACGAATAACTGATATTTGTGAGGAATTAGTTGCTAGAGGGCATGAAGTAACTGTAATAACAGATGTTCCAAACTGTCCAAAGGGAGATTTTTATGAGGGGTATCCTGATGGAAGAGTTAGAGATGAAATTATTAATGGTGTAAAAGTTCATCGTTGCTTTACCATAGCAAGAAAAACTGGGGCTATTAGGCGTGTTTTGAGCTATTATAGTTATGTTTTTTCTTCTGTGAATTATGTACGAAAGCTAAAAGATGAATTTGATGTGATTTTTATTAATCAACTTTCGCCTATTATGCTTGCTTATGCAGGAGTTGAATACAAGAAGAGATTCAATAAAAAAATACTGTTTTATTCTATGGATTTATGGCCTATGAGTTTGATTGTAGGCGGAATAAAAGAAAAATCTCTGGTGTTTAAGTATTTCCATAGAGTTTCAGAAAAACTTTATAAGAGTGCAGATGTGCTTCTAGGCACTTCTAGGTCATTTCCAGAATATTTTGAAAATGAATTTGGCATCACAGGAATGAAATATCTGCCTCAATATGCGGAATCGCTCTTTTCTCCTGAACAATGTAGAAAAATTCCTAACGACACCTTTGATTTGATGTTTGCTGGCAATATAGGCAATTTTCAAAGTGTTGACACTTTGATAAAGGCCGCAGCTCTCACTAAAGATGATAAACGAATAAGATGGCATTTGTTAGGTGATGGAAGCGAACTAGATAATCTAAAAAATTTAGCTAAGAGTTTAAATGCCTATAACGTTATTTTTCATGGAAGAAAACCTTTGGAAGATATGCCTAAATATTATTCTATAGCAGATGCAATGGTTGTTACTATGATGAAAAATCCTGTTATTTCACTTACTTTACCAGGAAAAGTTCAAAGCTATATGGCAGCAGGAAAGCCTATTCTTGGGGCTATTGATGGGGAAACACAAATAGTTGTTAGGGAAGCAAATTGTGGCTTATGCGGAGATGCTGAAGATTATGAAACTTTGGCTAAAAATGCTAAAATAATGGCGAATCAGTCTATGGAAATTTTTGGTAAAAATTCTTACGAATATAATGAAAAATATTTTAATAAAGAAAAATTTATGAAAACTCTTATAAGAGAGTTGAGCGAACTTTGTAGTGAGAATTAAAATTAAGATTTAAGAACAACAGTCTTTCTAAAATCCTCGATACTTGAGGAAGTCACTCTGTTTTACTATTTCTCTCTAGTGAAATTTTTGGGAAAAATTATAGAAAATAACTACAATAAAAACCAACTACAATAAAACTAAAAAAAATAAAAAAATTTCCAAAAAAAATGTCCAATTTTCCATTTTTAAATGATTAGTATATGTAAAAAATAAAAAATGTAATTCGAGTAATAATTTACTACTCAAACATTTAATATTTTTTTGCATAACTTATGTATATTGCTCAAAATTATGCAATATGCTATTATCTTACAAAATAAAAATGGAGGCAATCATGGCCGAACAAAAAGTAACAAATACATTAACTCCTGCACAAGAACGTATGAAATCATTGGAAACAGCTATTTCTGGAATTGAAAAACAGTTTGGAAAAGGTGCTGTTATGCGTCTTGGTAGTTCTAGACATCTTCAAGTTGAAGCTATTTCAACAGGTTCATTATCTTTAGATTATGCTTTGGGTGTTGGTGGCTTGCCAAGAGGAAGAATAATAGAAATATTTGGACCTGAATCTTCTGGTAAAACAACTGTTGCTCTTCATACCATAGCACAGGCTCAAAAAGCTGGTGGACAGGCCGCTTTTGTTGATGTTGAACACGCATTGGATCCTAATTATGCTCAGAAACTTGGTGTTGATATAGATAATTTGTTAGTAGCACAGCCAAGCAGTGGTGAAGAAGCTCTTGAAATTACTGAAATGTTAGTTAGAAGCAATGCTGTAGATATTATAGTTCTTGACTCTGTTGCTGCTCTTACTAGTAAAGCAGAAATAGATGGAGATATGGGCGATACTACTGTTGGGATGCAGGCTAGACTTATGTCACAGGCTATGAGAAAACTTACTCCTGTTGTTTCTAAATCTCGCTGTGTATGTATTTTTATCAACCAGATTCGTGAAAAAATCGGTATTATGTTTGGTAATCCTGAAACAACTCCTGGTGGACGTGCTCTTAAATTCTTCTCGTCTGTAAGACTTGATATAAGACGTAAAGATGCTTTAAAAGAAGGAGAAGATATAAAGGGTTATATTACAGAAGTTAAAGTTGTTAAAAATAAAGTTGCTCCGCCATTTAAAAAAGCTAAATTCGATATGATGTTTGGCGAAGGCATTTCAAAAGAAGGTGAAGTTTTAGAATTAGCAGAACAAGCAGGTGTAGTGGTTAAATCTGGTGCTTGGTATTCTTATGGTGAAATGAGAATAGGGCAGGGGAGAGAAAATTCAAAAGCTTTCTTGAAAGATAATCCTGATATTTTTGGTGAAATAGTTCTTAAAGTTAAGCGTGCTTTAGGTATGCTTCCATTAGAAGAAACCAAAAAAGAAGAAAAAACAGCTGCTGTTGAAGAAAAGAAAAAGTCTGTAGTTAAGAAATAAGTATTGTTAGCACTTGTGGTAAGTGATAGAAATTGTTTTTTTCTTATTGCTTACCACTTCTTATGTTAAGTTTTACTTGCTATTCAATATTTGCTTGCCAATTGAACAAATCCCATAGGAGGTTACTAAATGTTCTTTAGTGAACTTGAAACGATTAACTCTAATCCTGTTAAACCTTTGTCAATAGAAAAAAGAGGCAAAGTATATGCTGATGTTCCACTTAATTATTTTCAAAATGTTGAAGATTTAAAAAAATATGTAGTTGAACTTAAAAAACTTGGCGTTAATGTTCTTCTAATTCTTCCTCATTTTAAACCTAGTTTTTCACCTTATGTTGTAGCTGACTATGAACAACCCTGCTCTTTATTTGATTCTTGGGATAAATTTGCAGATTTTACTAAATTTGTTGAAGAATTAGGTATGGATAGAATGATAGACATACCTTTCAATCATGCAGATTGGAACTGTGCCCATCTAAAGAGAGAATGGTATAAAAATTATCAAGAAAACGGTATCGAAGCTGGTGCTGATGATGAAGATGCAGATGGTAACAGAATCCATGTTAATTGGGGGGCTTTCATTCTTGATAATTCTATAAAAGAACTTCAAAACTATTGGCTAGAAAAAGTAATATATCCTCATATAGAAAATTTAAATGTTAATGCAATACGTATAGATGCCGCTTGGGGACTAGATGCTCAAGGTTTAAAACGTATTGTGCAAGAAACCAAAAGGCGTTATCCGAAAGTTTGGTTCTTAACCGAAAATCTTGGTATGGCTCCATTGATTAAGTTGGCAAAATCAGGTATTGAAGCTGGTGCAGATAGATTTTTCAATAATATGTATTGGTTTAGTGGAGGTCTATATATTCCAACAGATATTTATACTCTGTATAAACGTTCTAATGGAGTTCCAACCAGCACTATCTACTCTAGTCACGATACTTTAATGCCAGCAATGAAAGCCTATTCTAGACTTCGTAGCAATGATATTAAAGGAATGAATAATAAAGCTATTGTTAGACAATTTGTTCAATATGATAATATTCATTCATTGCAACAATTTGATGAAGCAACTAAAAAAGAAGTTATTGCTCAAATGAAGCTTGATTTCGCTCTTTCTGCCCTTATGAGCACAGATCTTATGTTTGTTGCAGGTTCGGAAAAAGCTCTTTTTGAAGCAAATAATGTGTGCAATTCTACACCAGATGATTTTAAAAAGGGTATAGAATCTGATTTACCAAATTTCATGCAAGATACGCTTAACATTAAAAGTTCTGATGAAATATTTAACTGCGAGGGTGTTGTTATTCCTTTCGGACTTTGGAAATTGGATCAGTCTGGAATCAGAGGCTTTGTAAAAACAGCTAAAAATGGAAAACAAGCTTTTGTAGCTGTAAATAATTCAAATAGCACTTTGAATGTCAAGATACCAAAACGTATAAGAAAAGTTCAAAAAGGTTATTTGCATACTTCTGGAGATGTTTTTGAAATCAATATTCCTAAAAGCATAGAGCTTCCTTCGCGTTCTGTAGTTGTTTTGTCTTGTTAATAATTAATATCTTTAATTAAATTATCAAGATTACATACTTTTTAATCTTGATAATTTAAATGTAATGTACTATTCTATAAATTAACGATTTTTATCTATGAGGGAATGTAATGAACAGAACCAGTGATTCTAGATTTTTGCTATTACTATTTTTGGTTGTATTTATAGTAGGTTTGATTGCCTATCAAAATTCACAAAATTTGATAAAAGCAAAAGAAGTGGGTGATATTTTAAAAAAAGAAAATATTGATATTTTGGTGTTGAGTCAAGCAAAAAGAAGAATAAAAAATGCTTGCCATAGTGAATTTGCTAAAAATACTTTAAAAGAAAAGCTTGTTGCTTTAAATACTTCTATTGACTGCATTCTTAATAGAAAAGTTAAAGAAAATATTTTTTCAAAGATTACTTGGGCAAAAAATACTGATGAAATTCATTTGAATAAAAATAGGGTAAGTTTTAAAATTCCGTTAGTTTTTGAAAAATTTAAGATTGAACAAAATGAAATAACTAACAAAGTTAGAATTACTATTCCTGCAATTGAGTTAGATATGGATTCTATTAGGGTTCAAACAAAACCGTCTCTAATAGAAATAAAAGAAAATGGTTTGTTGATTCCTATATCTCAAAACGATGAAGTTTTTGATAAAGAATTAACAAAGGAATTAAAAGAGTTTATTGTGTATGAAGCTAATCAAGATAAGTTGTTAAAGAGTCTTGCAAAAGAAAAAACTTATGTTATTGCTTATAATTTCTTTTATATGTTAATAAGCGATTTATTAAAAGATAATAATATGGAATTAGAAATTGTTATTCCATAATGTTACTTGTTGAAAGTATAAAAATATTTATAAGATAGGTGTATCTAATGGCTAAAAAGAAAAACAATAAAAAAATAAATTCTAGTAATAACTCTAATCCTAACCCTACTTTTACTTCTAATCCTACTTCTAATGATAATACTAAATTTGAAATGGTAAGGACAGAATCTAACTATGGAGATTTAGATAAAAAAGATGTTGCTTCGGATTCTAGTAACAAAAAAATAAAAGAAAATTTTGATGGTATATCCTATGACCAATTATTTATTCTAATCATTGCAGGTTTAATTACTTGGATAGGAATAAGTAGGTTTTATATTAGTAGAATACAGATTAAAGATCAGAAGGTAAAAGAAGAATCTAAAAACATAGGAATATATGAATCTACAGTAAAAAATAGTTTAAAGAATATAAGATTTCAAATTGACTCTTTAAATAGTAAAATAGAAGATAAAGATAAAGTAATAGAAGAGAAAAATAATACTATTCGTATTATTAAGGCTGAATATGAACAAAATTTAACGGATAAAGAAAAAGAAGTAAATAAATTAAATGAAAAAATTGAATTATTGTCTGAAATAGAAAATGCTAAAGAAAAAGAATTAGAAAAGAAATTTATAGAACTTGATAATGGTATTGAGCAAAAAACAATTGAATTAGCTTTAAAAAATGAAGAAATAAAAAATTTAAAAACTAAATTGCTAAAACTAGAAGAAAACAAAAGAATGCTCGAAAGAGAATTGGGGTATAATGCCAATAATATAATTAGGTTGAATAAAGAAAAAGAATTGTTTGTTCTAAATTACGGCAAAACTAAAAAATACATTGAAACTTTGAATCGTGAAAATAAAATTTTAAAAGAACGATTAGATAAATCAAATGAACAATTAAATATTTCTGAAAAGATTATAAAAAGATTAAATATAGAAAAAGGAATATTTATTCAGAACTACTATAAAACTAAAAATGAAATAGAAGCTTTAAAAAAAGAAAAAAATAATTAGTGTTAAAGATAGAGATAATAGTTAAATAAAAAAGCTTGGAATATATCCAAGCTTTTTTATTTTTAACTTAAAATTATTTTATGGAAAATTTTCTTTCCTTTTTTTATTTTTGAGCCATTTTTGAGCATTTCAATTGTAAACTTAAAATCTTGTGTTTCTACTTTATTGCCATCGACGGTTATTCCGCCTTGTTTTACTAAAGTTCTTGCATCACCTTTGCTTTTTGCTATACCAATTTTTACTAAGACATCTAGTATGCCGATAGAACCGTCAGTTAAATCACTTTCAGATAAATTGGTAGTTGGCATAGTAGTATCATCGCCATTGCCAGAGAATAGAGCATTTGCTGCTTCTGTTGCCTTGTCTGCTTCATCTTTTCCATGAACAAGAGCTGTAAGTTCATAAGCAAGAATTTTCTTCTTTTCATTTATTCTGCTATCTTCCCATTTTTCCATTTCATCAATTTGTTCAAGAGGTAAGAATGTAAGCATACGTATACATTTCATAACATCAGCATCACCAACGTTACGCCAATATTGATAAAAATCATAAGGAGAAGTTTTCTTAGGATCTAACCATACTGCATTCCCAGCAGTTTTGCCCATTTTATGCCCTTGCGAATCGGTTAAAAGTGTAATGGTCATTGCATGAGCGTCTTTTCCCAATTTTCTACGAATTAGTTCTGTTCCGCCTAGCATATTACTCCATTGATCATCACCACCGAATTGCAAATTACAGCCCATATTTTGATAGAGATAATAGAAATCGTAGCTTTGCATAATCATGTAGTTAAATTCAAGAAAGCTTAGACCTTGAGCCATTCTTTGTTTATAACATTCAGCTCTAAGCATATTGTTTACAGAAAAACAATGTCCGACTTCTCTAAGTAGATTTATATAATTAAGATTTAGCAACCAATCAGCATTATTAACCATTATTGCTTTGCCTTCACCAAATTCAATAAATTTTTCCATTTGGTGTTTAAAACATTCTGCATTATGGTTGATGTCTTCACGAGTAAGCATTTTACGCATATCTGTGCGACCTGATGGATCTCCAATCATGGTAGTTCCACCACCAATCAAGGCTACTGGTGTATTTCCTGCCATTTGAAGTCTTTTCATCAGAGTTAAAGCCATAAAATGACCTGCTGTTAAGCTGTCAGCGGTACAGTCAAAGCCGATATAGAACTTTGCTTTGCCAGAATTTACCATTTCTTTAATTTGATTTTCATCAGTAACTTGAGCGATTAAACCTCTGGCTTTTAGTTCTTCGTAAATTCCCATCGTTAATTTATCTCCGTTTGCTTAATTTTAACAAAGTGCAATTATAATAATGTTTTATTAAAATTTCAACTTTATAATTATTCTGTCATTACTTCACCTCTGAAAGGTTGTCTAAAAACTAAGAATTTGTTAAAAATTTAGTGTATGGAGTAATGTCCTCGCCCCCTTTTGTAAAGGGGGATTAAGGGGGATTTTAAAATAATTAGGCAAAACTAATTTCAAAGTAAAAAGCTAGTTTTTAGACAGCCTCCGTAAAGGGGGATTAAGGGGGATTTTAAAATAATTAGAATAAACTAATTATGGAGTCAAAATCTAGTTTTTAGACAGCCTCGAAAGAGGCAAGGCAATCTATGAATGCTTCATTAATAAAAGAAAAAGTTGTTCTCTTTAGTAGAACAAAGTCAAAGTATTTTAAAAATTTATTGCTTGAAATTGTCCTTTTTTAAAAAGGCGGTTGCTTCTCTCTTCTTTGGCTAGTTTATCGTATTCTTCACCTAATTCTGGACCAACTTTTGAAAGATAGGCTTGTCGTAAAACTTCCTGTGGGCTTTCAAAATTGGCTTTAAAAGAGCCTAGTTTGGAAAGTCCATCTTTTAAATATCTCAATCTTTTTTTTATTTCATATTGTTCAAAAACTGATTCGTTTTGCCAAGGTGTATGATTTTTAGGAATAAATACAGAAAAAGTTGCAGAAAGTGAGCTAATTGAAGGAGCTACTTTTATTACTCTATTTATAAAATCTATCGTTGCGTCTGCATCTTCTATTTCTTCATTAGGTAAACAGCTAACAAAATACATTTTTATATGTTCAAAGCCATGTTCAAAAAGAGCTTTTACTCTTTCCATAAATAAATTTTCATTCATTGGCTTTCTCATGGTTTTTCTTAAACGTTCGCTTCCCGTTTCTGGTGCTATAGTTAAGCCTGTAATTCCTGATTTTTGTAATGCTTTAATTATATTTTCAGATAATTTTTCCCATTTCACAGAAGAATTTCTAATTTTTATATTTCTTTCTTGAAGCATTGAAAATATTTGTTCCACTTCTGGGTGATCAAATAAAGATGGGGCTACTAATCCTAAATCTTTACAATCAGGATGTTCATTTAGCCATTTCTCTAAAACAGAAGCTTTAACTGGTCTAGGTGGAGCATAAATACATCTTGCAAGACAAAAAGAGCAAACTCTGGGACAACCTCTCATTACTTCGATACAATGAGCTCCTCCAAAAGCATTATATGGAGAAACAATATGAGAATATGCTGGTTGTATATTAACATCATAGCAACTATTTAATTCTGGTGGGTTATCCGATAAAGAAGGCACCCAAATACCTTTAATAGATGCTATTTTTTCTTTATCAAAGCCATCTTTATGTAATGATTCAACCAATGGAACTATTGTAGTTTCAGCTTCACCTGGAATTATTATATCGAAAATAAGTGATAAGGCTTTAGGATTAGAAGCTATTGCTGCACCACCTGCTATTAGTAAAGGATGGTATTTGTTTCTATTTTTAGCTAATACAGGAAGACCAAGCGAAGCAAATATTCCTGGAATTTTATCGAAATCACCTTCAAAGCTAAAAGAAAACATAATTATGTTAAAATCGCCTAAAGGTCTACCTGTTTCAAAAGAATAATAGGGACTTTCTAAGGGTTTTTCTACTTCTAATGCAGGAAAAAATCTTTCTACTCCGATGTTGGGTATTGAACTAACTAATCTATGAACTGTTAAATAACCTAAATTACTCATCCCTAAAGAGTAAAGATTAGGGTAAACAAGTGCAATGCTAAGACTGCCAGCAAAGTTAGAGTTTAAATAGTGAAGTTCTGAATTTCTAAGCTTATTTGTTACTGATTCATAATCAAATCGATGTTTTAAACCCAAGATAATATCCCTTTATATTAGCGATAAAAAAACAGGGGTAAATTTTACCCCTGTTTTTTGATTACAAAAAACTAATATTCTTTAATTTGTATTAGCGTCTGCCTTTGCGAAGGAAAGCAGGAAAATTATGGTCATCACTGCTACCGTTACGTAAAATTGCAGGTATATCATTGTCTTCACTACTTACAGGAGCATTAACTGCAATTTGTTCTTGACGAGGCTGTTCAACTTGACGATTTGAACGAACAGATTTCAAAAGACCATTTGAAGCAGTATTATTGATTGCTGCTTTTTCTTCTTTACCAAAACCTGTTGCTACTACAGTAATCTTAATGCTTTCACCAAGTTCTTCATTTACATTGTGACCAAAGATGATGTTTGCTTCTGGATCAGCAGCATCTTTAATGATGCTCATAGCTTTATTAACTTCAATAATACCAAGACTTCTTGAAGCAGAAATACTTACTAGAACGCCTCTAGCACCCTGTATAGAAGATTCAAGTAATGGACTGTCGATAGCCTGTTGAGCGGCAGTAACAGCACGATTTTCACCAGCAGCAACACCTATACCCATCAAAGCAGAACCAGAACTCTTCATAATGGTTTTAACGTCAGCAAAGTCAACATTAATAACACCATTAATAGTAATCAAATCAGAAATACCCTGAACGCCCATTCTTAATATTTCGTCTGCTTCTCTGTAAGCATCTTCCATAGTAAGTTCTTCGTTAGCTATTTCGATAAGTTTGTCATTTGGAACAACAATAATAGCATCAACACGTTCTTTTAGATTTTTAATACCTAATTCAGCACTGCTTGCTCTTTTCTTACCTTCAAAACTGAATGGCTTAGTAACAACTGCGATGGTTAAAGCATTTTGTTCACGAGCAATTTCTGCTATGATTGGAGCAGCACCAGTTCCAGTGCCACCTCCCATACCAGCAGTAATAAATACCATATCGGCACCTTTTAACTGTTCTGCTATTTCATCGCGATCTTCTTCGGCAGCTTTTTTACCTATTTCAGCATCTGCACCAGCACCAAGACCTTTTGTTATCTTTTCACCAAGTTGTATTTTTGACTTGGCACTAGAACTCTGTAATGCTTGTGCATCTGTATTAGCTACTATAAATTCAACACCGGCAAGGTCAGCTTCGATCATTCTGTTTACGGCATTAGAACCACCGCCACCAACACCAATAACCTTTATTTCTGCACTTCCGTTACCCATATAATCATTATCAAACACTATCGCCCGTCCTCCTAACATTAACTGCTTTACCGTTAATTTATATATTATTCGTGTGCTAATTTACTATAAATTTTTCAATCAGTAAAGAACTTTGCGAAAAAATTTTTAATTTTTTCAAATATACCACTAAATACCCCTGTTTTTCTACTTGGTTCTTGGTAATTTAATGCTCCATACCAAATCAAACCTAATGCAGTAGAATATTGGGGTTTACAAACTTGTTCTTTTAACCCACTAATTTGAATTGGGTTTCCTATTCTTACAGGAACTCCGAATACACTTTCAGCAAGTTCATTGCAACCTTTTAATAGTGAAGATCCACCTGTTAAAACAACTCCAGCTGGAAGATTATCAAGGCTATCTAGACGTTCATCGTTTTCGATAACTTCTTTTTCAATCTTAGTTTTGGCTTTGATAAAAATTTCTTCCATCCTACTTTCGATGATTTCGGCTAAATAGGATTGAGTAATGGTTTTTGTTTTTTCACCACCTGCTACAGGTATATCTATTTCTCTTTCTTCATCTGCAAGATCTATTAAAGCTACACCTTCATTTATTTTAAGGTCTTCAGCTTTATCTGTAGAAGTTTTTAACATATAAGAAATATCTTTTGTTATTGTATTCCCAGCATAATCTATACTACTAGAATAAACAACGTGACCATTTCTGTAAACTATTATGTCAGTTGTTCCACCACCAATATCTAAAAGGGCAACGCCTAATCGTCGTTCATCTTCAGTCAACGCAGAAAGACTTGATGCGTATTGTTGTAAAACAACTTCTTCTACATGTAGGTTAGCCATATCACAACTTTTCATTAGGTTTTTTATTGCTACTACAGCACCAGTAATGATATGAACATGAGCTTCTAGTCTACTGCCAACCATACCTTTTGGATTGCTTATTTCTTTTTGTTCGTCAACAACAAATTCTCTGGGAAGGATATGGATTATTTCATGATTTGCTGAAATCTTAACAGCGGTTTTGGCGTTATCAACAGCCCTGTCAACATCTTCAGATGTTATTTCGTTGTTTTCACCTTTTATAGCCACAGATCCTTTACTATTCATAGAATCTATATGGGTTCCTGAAATACCCACATAAACATTTTCTATTGGAATATTAACAGATTTTTCGGCTTCATCTATTGCATAAACAATAGCTTCAGTTGTTTTTTTTATGTCAACAATGGCACCTTTTTTTACACCGTCAGAGTAAGAACAAGAACCCGCTCCTAAAACATTGATAGTGCGATCTTCGTTTAATTCTCCAATAACAGCACATACTTTAGTTGTGCCTATGTCTAGACCGACAATTATATCATCCACCAGTAGTTAGACCTCTGTTTTCAGAATTTGTTTGAAACAACTTTTTTGGGCGAATAACGATATCGTTACTTGCCCTCATATCTAAATAGAATGTTTCTACATTATTCTTATGTAAATTGTCAAGAAGTGCACGTAAAAAAACATAACGTTTTTTTAAATCTTCAGCACTTCTTGGAAAAATTTTTTCTCCAGTAAGCAATATTATATATGGATTTTGGCAATTAGAAAAGTTAATTTCAGAAATTTGTTTAAAAATATTTTCACCTAAAGTTTTTACCCAAGTTTTAGCAATAAAAAAATCGTCTTGTTTTGCTATTTCCGAACCTAAATCTGCATTTTGTAAATTTAAACCAGTGATGATAGGAAGATCTTTTTCTCCCATTCCTTCTGTATTAATTACTATTCCATCTTCACTTATTTCATAGAAAGCTATTCCTTTTTTTGCGTATATGAAAGGAATTCGTTCTTCTATTGTTATTTTTAGCGTATTTAATCCTAGTAAACTTACTTGAGCATTTTTTATTAGAGCTTCATTAAGGAGTTTTTGTTTTGCACTTTCGCAATCAAGATAAAACACGTGTTTACCAGGTTCTACTCCAGATTTTTTGATAATATAATCTTTATCTAATACAGAATTGCCTTTAACTTCAAAATCCTTTATTTCAAAGTATGAAGTTGAAAAAAAGATATATTTTAGTTGAGTAATAACAGCATAAGATAAAGAAATGAAAATAAGAATAAAAGCAAATATCTTTATAGGAATAAAGGCTTTAGAGGCTTCTTTGACTCTCGTTTTATAACCTTTCGTGCGAAGTTTGTCCTCGACTTCCTCGGATAGACATTGGTCAGGAAGTTGAGTCGCAAGGCTTCTTACAGGAAGAATCAATATATCGTCATTTTCTTCCTCTTCATTATCTTTTTTTCTGTTAAATAAAGACATAATTATATAATAACACTAGTTGATTAATAGTACAAGAGTTATTGTTGAAGATATCTCTAATCTCTCAGACTATATCTTCTCTAGTCCAGTTAAGAGTTCTTAAAATGTCGGCAAAAACTCCTGCTGCTGTAACTTCGTTACCTGCTCCGTAACCTCTTAAAACAAAAGGTATTGGGGTATAGTATTTGCTATAAAAAGCTAATGCGTTTTCTCCATTCTTAACAGAATAAAGAGGATCATCAGGCTCAACTTCAATTATTTTTACGCTACATTTTTCGCCATCAATTTCACCAACATATCTTAGGCGTTTTCCGTTAGAATTAGCTTCTTCAATTTTTTCAGCAAATATTTTATCTGCACTTGGTAACTTTTTCATAAATTCGTCAACAGTGCCTGTAAAATAAAGACTGGCTGGAAGCACGCTTTCAACTTCTATATCCTTGAGTTCATATTTATAACCAGCTTCTCTTGCAAGAATGAGTATTTTACGAGCAACATCCATACCGCTCAAATCATCTCTTGGGTCAGGTTCTGTAAATCCCTTTTCACGAGCAATTTTAGTAGCTTCGGAGAGGCTCATACCTTCATCAAGTTTTCCAAAAATGAAACTTAATGAACCAGATAAAATACCTTTAAATTTAATTAGTTTGTCACCAGCAGATAAAAGCTTGTTAAAATTGTCTATAACAGGCAAACCTGCACCCACATTAGTTTCGTAAAGAAATTGTCTTCTTTGCTTTAATGCAGTAGCACGTAATTCTGAATAGTAAGCTATATCTCTGGTATTTGCTTTTTTGTTAGGTGTAACAACGTGCAAACCATAGTTCATTGCTTCAATGTAGCAGTTTGCAACGTATTGGTTACTTGTGCAATCTACAAAAACTGGGTTTATAAGTTGATGTTCATTGACCCATTCAAACATTTTAGTCATATCTACATTTAAAGCTTGTTCTTCTTTTAGTTTATCACGCCAATTGTCTAAATCTATTCCATTTTCGTCCAAAACCATATTTTTGGAATTGGCTATTCCACATACTTTTAAAGTAATATTTTTTTCTTGTAAATATTCTTTTTGGCTTTTTATCTGTTCAAGAAGAGCAGAGCCAATATTACCACATCCAACTAGCATAACTTCTATATATTGTTGAACATCGAAGAAAGCTTGATGAACATTGACAACAGCTTTTGTTGCTGATTTTTTGTCTATTACTACTGAAATAGAACGTTCAGAAGAACCTTGTGCCATAGCTATAACATTTACGCCAGCTTGTGCAAGAGCTTTCAAAAATCTTGCGGACAAACCCTTTCGGGTTTTCATATTGTCGCCTATTATTGAAATAATGCTCAAATCATTCTTTAAGTCTATCGGCTCTAGAAAACCACTTTGTATTTCTAACTCAAACTCATCATTTAATGCTTCTTTTACTAGTTCAGCATCATTAGAAGAAATACAAAAACAAATACTGTATTCAGAAGAACTTTGGGTTATAAGAGAAACAGAAACTTCGGCTTTAGAAATAGCCGCAAATACTCTGCTTGCCATACCTACCAAACCTTTCATTCCTGGTCCAGATATATTTACCATAGTTTGGTTGTCTAATAGTGATATTGACTTAACGATTAAACCGCTTTTGTCTGGTTCGTCAGAAATCAAAGTACCAACAAAATTAGGTTTGAAAGTATTTTTTATATAGCATGGAATATGATATGAAGCCAATGGAGCAATTGTTTTGGGGTGTAGTACTTTTGCTCCAAAATAAGACATTTCCATTGCTTCTCTATAAGTTAATTGAGGAATAAAATGAGCATCAGATATAATTCGTGGGTCTACATTAAAAGCTCCATCAACATCAGTCCATATTTCACAAGAATCAGCATTTAAACATGCCGCTATTGCTGCTGCAGAATAATCGGAGCCGTTTCTTCCTAAAGTTACAGGTTTATTGTCACTAGTATTTGCACCAAAACCAGGCATTATTGCAACATCAATTCCATAGAAATCAAAATCTGAAAAATTCTTTTTGCTATTTTCTATATTAACAACAGCATTTAAAACAGGACCTTTAGCTTCAAGTTTGCTTATTGAGTCAACAAAACCTGATCTAACACCTTTAGCATTTAAAATCTGAACCATTAAAATGCAGGATAAATATTCACCACAAACGCTTATGTCTGCACAAAAAGTATCATCATAGCATCCCATAAATTTTATGCTTTTTGAAGCGGCTTCCCAATATTCTATTTTTTTATTTAGGGCATCTTCAACTTTAGTTTTTCTATCTTTACCAATCAGAGATGCGGATTCATCTATTATTCCCCTAAAAAGACTAGTTAGTTTTTCTATTACTTTGTTTGAATCTCCACCATTTGCAGCAGTATCCATCATTTCTATAAGCATATTTGTTACTGTTGCAGGTGCTGAAAGAATTACAGAAGTTTTATCCTTATAAGAAGCTTCTTTAATTATATCTGAGACTTGATCAAAACGCTCAAAATTAGCTAGTGAAGAACCACCAAACTTTAAAACCTTCATTTAAATGCTCCGATTGTTACTTCAAAGACTAAATTATATATTAATGATAATAATATGAATTTAGTTTTATGTATAAAATATAAATTAGAATAGAATAAAAGCAAACTATTTTTATTAAACTGTCTACTAGTATTTTTTAATTCATAAAAATAATAATTTGCCGATATTATTATTTAGTGTAGTCAAAGATTAAATATAAATTTTGAAGATAAGAAAAGTTTATGGCAAAAGAATACTTACCTGTATTTGCAGAAGAAATCTTCATCGTCAACCTTTATGGTACAGATGAAGAAATTGATGAATTTAACGAATTAATGAAAGAGACACAAAATGAAAAAAATTTGATGTCTATGACTCTCATTATCGAAGAAATAAAACGCCGAAACTTTTTGAAAATGGATTGGCATTGCTGTCCTAGATGTAGATACCATGCTAATTGTAAAATCAATTGGTATCGCGGAGAACGACAAATGAACAGTAGACATTGTTGTACTTATTGTCAAGATTTTTGGAAATGCCATACACAGTATTGTAAACTTAACAATTTATCAGATAAATCTTCTGAAATTTGCAAACAAAAACATGCTTAAGAATAATGTGAAAAATATACTGTTACGAACCATAATTATTTTGTTTTTTTTATTTGTAAAAACTGTATGTTTTGCTGGCCTTAGTTTACAAGGACCTTCTGGATTTATAAATGTTCCTTCTCATAGGACTGTAAACGAAAAAGAGATTGAACTTTCATTTAAGACAAGAATGTATGATAGTTACAAAGGCGATAAAAACAAAGATGGCTATATGACAACAATGGCTTTGGCTTTTTCACCTATAAAAGACTTTGAATTAGGAATACAAGCTGATTTAGATTCTAAATCAGATAGGAATAATGTTGAAACAGACCCAAAACTTAGTTTTAAAGTCAGAATTCCATCTATTGGAGAGGGTGAGTTTTCAGAAATCTCATTTGGTGGTGTATTTGATACTAATCCCAATAATTATCACACTCTTTTTCTTACTTGTGGAGGTTTTGGTTTAGGCTGGAATTTTGGTGGCAATGAAGGTGTTGGAACAGCTTCTTACGGCAGATATAAAAAAGGTAGTAGAAAACCAGAAAGTTTAGCTCTTTTATTTGGAACAGAATTACCAGGAAGAAAACCAGGCGAAAGAGGTTACAAAAGCCAATGTGTTTTAGATTATAACGGAGATGTGTTTTCATTAGGTTGGCGTTACTATTCCCATAGAGGTTTTTCTGTAGAAATTGCTGGGTCAACCAAATCAAGCTATAAAGATTTTTATGAATACAAGCCTCTTATAGTTGGCTTAGGAGCTAATTTTTAACTTTTATATTTTTTAACAAGCTATTGATTTTACAAAATAAGGCTTATCCATAGAAAGTTTGTTGATAAAAAACAGCTCTGGCCACTTTATAAGTGTAATATTCATTATTCCATTTGATTCATCTAAACTGATTTTTGATATGCCTACTTTTTTGGCTTGTCCTGTATTTATTTGCCAATTCAGCCAGCCATTTGCTCTATGCTTTAAATTTTTAATTGAATATCTCTGCAAAAACGCATCTATTTCTCGTGAAAAATATGAGGTATCGTTAATTTCTGATAGTTCCAAAACAACAGGAAAAGCTGTTTCTTCTTCTTTCTTTTTTGGAGTTATAAATTTAATATTACTTATATCATCTGCAAAAGAAATAGTATTTGTAACGTTTATCGGCTTAGAAAAAGAAACCTTAGCAATTGCTTTACCATAACAAAAGATTTCTGGTTCTATTTTATCTACTTTCAAAAATGTTTCACTTGTTTCTTTTGAATCAAGCATTAATCTTCTTGCAAAAGCTGCTTTTATAAATTCTCTGTTACAATAAGCCCATTTTTGGGGTATTTCAAAACTAAACCAATAATAAAATCTTTTTAAGCTATTATGGATATTTGGGGCTTTGTTATTTATGGCTGGTCCCATTTTATGTAATTTGTTTCTGTATTCAATACTTTTACAAGCTCCACAACCAGCACAAACAGCATCTCCCCAGGGCTTTGCAAGGCAGGCTCTTATTTCTTTACTATTTTTTACATTATTAAATGTTTTCCATAAAAATTCTTTGTTTATGCCTGTGTCTATATCATCCCAAGGTAAAACAGTTTTTAAATCACGATTTTGTTCCGAAACAACAGGTAAATTATATTTTTCTAAAAGGTTTTGCCATATTTTAAGTAGTTTTGAATCTATAGCCCCTCTATATCTTGCACCATATTTTATAGAAGCTTCAACTAATACTTTGGTAAATCGTCTGTCTGAATATGCAATGTATTCTGACATAATAGCATCTTCGACTCCTGAGCTGATTCTAGCTTCATAACCTGCTGATTTAATTATGGAACAAAGTCTTTCTAGCATTTGTTTAATTATTTTAGAATCGGCTCTTGTTCCTGCAAATTGCATAGGTGTTTGAGGAGCTCTGAAAAGAACAGCAAAAGAAAAAGTTATTTTAGGTTTATTTTTCCCATTTTGAGTTTTTGAGCCTATTTTATCTAAGAAACTTTTAAATTCTTTAACATCTTCTTCTTTTTCATAGCCTGTTAGAATTAGAAAAACTTTCATTTGACGCATATTGCGTTGCATTAAAAGGTCTATTCCTTTTAAAATAGTTGCTTCATCAAGGTTTTTCTGCAACAAACTACGCATAGAATTGCTAATACCTTCCATTGCACAGGTGTAAGTTCTTTTTCCTGCGTCAAATTGCAAATCTAATAGTTCAGGAGCATTAACGATAGCATCAAATCTTTGACTTTTTATTGATACTCTGTCAAAATATTTCCCTAGTTCATTTACTATTTTAAAGACATCGCTACAGGTATTGGCATTGAATGTCATTAAAGCAATTTCGCTAAGTCCCATATTGGTTTTTAGCTTTAAAGCAGAATTGAAAACTCTATCGAAATTGTTTTCTCTATAAGGCTTTTGTTCCCATGATTCTTTGCAAAAGGAACAAAAAGAAGGACAACCAGCAGATATTATTACATGAGAAGCACCTGCATTTTCAAAAAGTATAGGTCCTCCAATAAAAGTTTCTGAATCTTTTTCACAAGCTGTTTTAGATGTTTTAACAGGAAATGGAACTGATTCTTTAGTTTTGATTTCTGTTAATATTCCATTTTCAAATATCTGAAAATAAGATGAAGGCTCATAAAAACCAGTTATATTATCTCTAAGTATTTTTAAAATTTGATTTCGTGGTAAATCTTTGTTATCACGAATTAAACGGAGCGATTCTACAAAAACTTTTTCCCCATCACCCATTAGTATAGCGTCTACAAGACCACTGCAATTATTATTGCCTATTTCTCCATGAAGAATAGAATGGGTATAAGAATTGCTTCCACCGAGAATAATTAGAGGTGAATTATTTTTTTCTCTTTCTTCTCTAGATAAAGGTATTGAGGAATATTCAAGTAAAACAGGTAAATTTACAAGCTCTTGAAGAACAGAATTGCAAATTGCTATAACATCAAAGTTCAAGGCTGGTTCCTTTGAGGTTGTTCCAACTAACAAAGGAATCCCTGACTCTCTCATTATTTGTTCATCTCGTTCTGGAGGCAAAAAAGCCATATCCATATAACAACCTTCGAGAGATGTTCCCATTTGATATAGGTATTGGTGGGTTATTCCTGATGAAACATCAAAATAAGAAGATAGTCTGACAAATAATACTTTTATTGAGGCTGTTTTGAATAAGTCAGAGTTTTGAGTGTTGGGTTCGTTGCCTTGAAGCCAAACACCTTTTCCGCTTAAATTATGTCTTTCTGCCTTGAACCAAGCTTTTATTTTTTCAGAATTATTCTGAATGTCTCTTTCCATTTATAATAAAAATTAACCTTTTTTGAAGCCTAGCCAAAAACCAACAACAAAAGTGCCAGCAAAAGGCAAATTATAGGTTAGTATTGACATAAAACTAGTTGCTGATTGTTCAATATATTTTTGATCTACTGCATTTTGAACTTTATTCCAATCAACGGTAATTATATTTTTATATGCAAGAAACTGTAGTGAGATAAAAGATATACCTAAGAATATAGCTATGACTTTTGCTACTTTTTTTAGTGTATAGCCAACAGCCCAACCTGCTATTCCACCGCCACCTAATGTTGCAAGTAAATATTTACCATTACTTCCTAAAAACTGTTCAAGCATTGGAGTTCCAGTTGCAACAGCAGAATCAGAAGCATTACAAGCTGTTTTAGCCATAATTTCAAAAGTGTCAGAAGCCATTTTAGAAGCATTAGCAAAAAGGGAAGTATCGATATTTTGTGATGCTTCTAAAAGTTGAGAAACAGCTATAAAACAAGTAGTATAAGCAAATAGAGTAAAAATTTTATTGTTAAATATTTTTTTCATATAAAGTTTATAAAAATAAAAGTTGCTAATGATTTATTTTTATTATTAGCAACTTTTATAAATTGTCTTGTGTTTATTTATTGTCTTCTAATAAAGAAGATAAGTTCTTAATTCTAATAACGCCTTCTTCGTTGGTTCCTAGCCAAAGATCACCTTTGCACCAAGCTACAGAATTTAATCCATCGCTTGGTAAGCCTGGAATTATTTTATCAACATTAAGCCATTCTTTGCCTTTTAAAATACCAAGACCTAAATCAGTTACTACGAAAAGCAATTCATTATTATCTGTTTTGGCGAGAGCATAAATTTTATTACCAGGAATATCGCTATTACCAGGAACAACTTCTTCAACGATTCTTCCGTCTTTTGGAAAATAATCTTGATGTTCTGCGGTATATACGTCATAGTATGAACTGAAATCAGTTAGACACAAACCACCTGTTGTTCCAACTGCTAGTCCTTCTTTAAATGGAAGCAATGCTTTAATTAAATTTCCAGGTAACTTACAACTAGCTGGTGTAGCAGGAACAGGGATTAATGAAGAACCCATAATTTTCTTCCCTGGACCTTTGTAATTGGTTCCACTAGAACTTGTCATTTTGAACATACCTTCTAATCTTGTGCCAACCCAAAGTTGTCCTTTTGTGTCGTATATCATACAGGATATTTCGCTAGCGGCAACATTAGAACCAGAATTGCCACTGTTGTTTCCATCTCTGAATACTCCAAAGGCAGTTCCTACAGCATATTTTTTTTCATCTACACCTGTTACAGCACGTGCACGAGCGCCAGTGTAAATAGATCTGAAATTTTCACCATCGAAATAGCAAGCACCGTTGTCGGTTGCCACCCATAGCTTTCCATTTAAAAAATGCATTCCTACTATTAGGTTTGAGCCTAAACTATTATGGGTTTCTTTATTGCAAATTTCCCAATTTACACCGTCAAAAATAAAAAGACCTTCATTAGAACCTGCACATATTTTTTCACCATAGGGTGCAATACAGGTTATTTTTTCACTAGGTAACCCTTCGGCTTTTGTTATTCTATCAAAAGAGAATACTTGAGGTTTATTCTCTTTTTTCTTGTCGAAACAACCTGTTAAAGCCAATATAACACCTATTGAAAGTAACAAAATAGATAATCTTTTTATTTGCACTTGATTAAATCCTTTCATTTAGGGTAAACCTTTAAAGCATTATGGACTTCTATTGTACCAGAAGCTGCATTGGTTCGATGTGTAATGCCATGAAGAACTATTTTTTGTTTTGGATATTCTTTTAATTTTTCACTCCATTCTTCTGATACAATTTCAAGACCTTTGTCTTTTTTACCTAAATTATCTTCTTTTATGTAAACTTTATCATCTTTTATTGTTACTATACCTCTAACGGTTTCTTCTTGAGTCCAAATTTTTTCAGGTTCTTTATCTTTTTTGCTTTTCTTTTTGCCTTTTTTTTCATTCTTTTCAGATTCAGGAAGATAATCTTTTGGATTTTTCACTCTTTTACAAGATTGTGCTGTCCATAATAAAACATTTGAACTAGATGAGTTATGAGTAGAAATTTTTTGATTTCCATCTTCGCTTTCATCAACTTCATATTCTGTGGCTACATTACCGATGAGAGATACTTCTACAACTGTGCCATAACCAATTTCTCTCTCTCTACGACTACTTTTGTCTACATTCCCTTTAGGAATATCAAAACTAATCCAACTGCCAGTTGCAACATTAAGATTTTCTGTATCAGAAGCAATAATATGAAGGACACTCATACTTACTCTATTTTTATATATGGATTCTATTTTCCCGATAGCTGTAAATTCAACTATAGAAGAAGCACAAAAACCTATTTGTGCAACAGTAACAAAAAGAAGTATAATAATAGGTATAATATTAACCTTAAAACCAATATTAGCGGTATGCATCAAAATCTCCTAAGAGTACAAATCATTTTCTATCTTACCATATATTTCTTTTATAATCAAGATTAGTAAATTTGATAAATTTTATAAAAAAATGTTGACACTTTGTGTATATAATGCTATTATCATGAATCATTAGAGCGAGTGCTTAATATTGG
>CAJOQX010000017.1 GCA_905236865.1 Candidatus Rifleibacteriota bacterium | reverse complement strand
GGATTTTCTGTTTGAGATAAAAATTTAACACGTTTTTCAAGAAGATTTAAACCTTGATTGAATGCAATTTTTTCAGCTCCATTAGAAACAGAATAACCGAAAATTTTTAACTGATCTATTGCTTCATCTATTTCAGATGAATTGGTTACATCAGAAACCAACATTCTTTGAAACTTATCTATTGCACTTGAATCATTATAGATATTTGCAGATACTTTTTTTCCATTAATATCAATAGTGCGACTAGAATTATAGCTGTCTTTTGCTATATTTTTTAAACCATTATTAAAATCTTTTTCTAAATTTCCAGCATAAGAAACACCTAGTGACATCATAATCGCTAAGCTTACGCCAAAACAAACCTTTCCTATTCTATATGAACGCATTTGTTGTTTCCCTCCGAGGGTAATTTTTGATTTCTACAATTATAATGAAACAACATCAATACGTCAATTATAGAAATAAAAAAAGTATTTATTATTTTTTAATAAATACTTTTTTTATTGAGTTTTATTATACTTATTAATCCACAGTCATGTGAATAATTGTTGCTCCTTCATCAGTTCCTTCAACTTTTATAACTTTTAAAATACCTTGTTGTTGATTCTTCTTTATACGTTCTTGAATAACAAATAAATCTTTGTCTATTTTTACAGGATTTTCTCCATATAGGATATATTCTTTTTCAAAACGTTTTACCATTCTTCTAACATCTTCTAAATCAGATTCTGTTAAATTGACTTTTTTTAATATTTTATTTGTGTTGTTAGCTTTACCAATTTTTATTATATTGTTACAAACATCACTTAAAGCCAAAACACCACGATATTTATCTACTTTTTTTTCGTTTAAAGCTACTTTTGATGCTTCATTTCTAAGCCAACCTTTTTTTCTCATACGAGTAAGTATTTCAATAAATTCATCATCTTTATCTATTTTTTCAATAGGATTTGCATTCCACATTATTATTCTGTTCGTTGGCAATGCAGGTTTTGTATCTTCTTTTCTATTTAAAGGTTCTGTTTTTGCAGGAATCTTTAAAGACAAAGTTACTTTTCTATCAGGGTTATTTTTAGGAATTGGTATTGTAATTGTTGAATCAGCATTTGCAGAAAACGAAAATATACCAGCTAAAATACATAATATAAAAAAAGGAATTAATGTTGTAAAATTTGGCAAATACTTTTTCATAAACAAACCTCCGATATATTTTCACACTAGCTTATCGACATTATTTTGCTGTTTTTTTATAAAATATAAAGAAGGTTTAAATAAAAAAACTTCCTTTTTAATAAGGAAGTTTTTTTGAATTACTTTATTTTATCATCTAGATTGAATAGGTAAATCCAATTCAATTAGATCATTTGGGAAATTAGTAAATCTCCATAAACCATTTTCTGTTATAGCAAAAGAATCCTCTATTCTGACCCCACCCCAACCAGGAATATAAATACCAGGCTCAACCGTATATGTATGACCAACTTCTATCTTACTCGGATTTAAAGGTGAAAAAGCTGGTTTTTCATGAATTTCTAAGCCAAAAGAATGACCTAATCCATGACCGAATTCTTTAGCATAGCCTGCATCAGTAATTACTTTTCTAGCAATAGCATCTATTTTTTTACATTCTTCTCCAATTTTAATAGCTTCTATGGCTTGTTTTTGAGCTTCAGCAACAATGGAATAGATTTTTTTAAATTTAGCTGTAGCTCTTCCTACAAAGAATGTTCTTGTCATATCAGAGTGATAACCATTAAAAGTAGCTCCGAAATCAATTTTTAGCATATCACCTTTTTTTATTCGTCTATCTGTTGGTTGATGATGTGGACAAGAAGCATTTGGTCCAGCTGCAACTATAGTATCAAAACTTGGTTTTTCAGAGCCATGGATTTTTAAACTTAGTTCTAACAAAGCAGCTACTTCAATTTCTGTCATCCCAATGCAAATATCTTCCAACAATGATTCTAATGATTTGTCAGCAATATCAAAAGCCGTTTGCAAACAATCAATTTCATCATTGTCTTTATATTGACGCAATTCCTCAACTAAATTATCAGTGGGAATAAGTTTTCCGCCTTTGAAATAGTTTGCAAATTCTAAGAATCTTCCAATAGACAAAGATTTTTCAAAACCTAAGGTTTTTATTCCCATAGCGATTATTTTTTCAAATAATGCTTTATCTTCACCATTTTTTACAATTGCTATATCTGCACAACCATTAATTTCTTTTTGGCATTGTTCTTGATAACGAAAATCAGTAAAAAATATAGCTTCTTTTTTTGTTATTAGAAGAACGCCATTTGAGCCTGTATAGCCGCATAAATAACGGACATTGTTAAGATTTGTGATTACTACAGCTTCATAATTGTCTGTAAATTTTTTTCTTAAAGCAGATATTCTTTCTATAGTCATTTTTCAACCCTTTCAGGACGTAAAATTTCAATATTTCTTCTACTATAGCCCGCTTTTTCTAAAATCGGGCCAATATTGGCTGTAGGAGCTATGATTGTAATAGCAAGTCTTTTTTCATCAAGCAAATAACTTGCTAGTTCGTTAACCTCATCGGTCGTTACTGCTAAATAAGGGGCTAAAGTTTCTTCTGGAGCTAATGGTTCTACATTGTATAAAAAACCCATTGACAATCTATTCATACGATTGGTCATACTTTCTAACCCCAAGAGCATATTCCCTTCCAGTTGTTCTCTAGTTGCATTTAATTCTCTTGAACTAATGCCTTTTTGCCTAAATCGTTCCATTTCTTTTTTACATACAGCTAGCACAAAAGGAAGCTGGTTCATGGAAGTACCTGCATATATTCCAAATAACCCTGTATTGGCTAATGATGTATGATAAGAATAAACAGTATACGCAAGACCTCTTTTTTCACGAACTTCTTGGAATAATCTACTACTCATTCCTCCACCAAAAGCGGCATTAAGTATTGTCAACGCAAAACGTCTATCATCAGAAAAAGAAACGCCTTCAGTACCTAGAGTTAAATGAACTTGTTCCATATTTTTAACATATACGGAAGCATCTGAAGAAGGTTCAACTTTTTGAAGACTATGTATAAACTTACCCTGTCTCATATTTTTTAATTTTTTATCTATAAGAGAGCATAGTTTATCCCATTCAAAATTACCAGCAATGCAAATACATAGATTTTCAGAAACATATTGACTTTCAAAAATATCATATATGTCATCCCTAGTCATAGAGCCAACAGTTTCTCTTGTTCCCAATATAGGACGACCTAATTTAGCGTTTTTCCAAATATTTTGTCCTAACAATTCATGAATGATTTCATCTGGTGAATCTTCATACATTTTTATTTCTTCTAAAATAACTCGTCGCTCACGTTCTATTTCATCTGCTGGAAAAACCGAGTTCATAATCATGTCACCTAAAACATCAACGGCTTTTTCCAACTTATCTTTAACTACACGAGCATAATAACAACAAAAATCTTTTGAAGTAAAAGCATTCAATACTCCACCAATTCTATCAAATTCACTAGCAATTTTTTTTGCAGAGCGTTTAGCTGTTCCTTTAAAAATCATGTGCTCAATAAAATGCGAGACACCATGCATTTTATCTGATTCATAAACGACTCCGCTATGAACAAACATACCAATAGCAATACTCTGAACAGTATCTATCTTTTCAGCTATAATCGTAATTCCGTTATCTAGTATTATTTTTAAATATGGCGAAGAGGACAATTCTATTCTCCATTGTCTATTGGATCTGTATCATCTTTTTCAACAAAATCATCATTGACAATAACTTCATCGGAATAATTTGACTCACTTTTAGTTTCAAATCCAATTATTTCGTTAGATGATATTTCACCAAATTCTTTATTATCTTCTATCGGCACAAACCCTTGACTTATATTAAAATCTTTTTCAATTTCTTTTTGTTGCTCAATATTTTCTGGTTTTTGAGCTTCAGGAGTTAAAGCATCACTAATATCTAAAGTCGGAGTTGGCAAATCCTTTAAATTATTAATGCCAAAATAGTAAAGAAAATCTTGAGTAGTTGAGTAGAGACGAGGATGCCCTACAACCATTTTCTTTTCACCTGAAATGTAGATGAGTTTTTTTTCTAACAAATTACTTATAACTCCGTCGCTATTAACTCCTCGAATCGCATCTATCTCTGCTTTTGTTATTGGTTGTTTAAAAGCAATTACAGAAAGAGTCTCTAGAGCTGGTAGGGACAAAGAAACCATTTTTTGTCCATCAAGTTTTTTTATAAATTGCGAAATCTTAGCTTTTGTTGCTAATTGAATACCATTTTCAAGGATAACAATCTGTAATCCACACTTAGGGTTCTCATCATAATCATTTTTTCGTTCTAAAACTAATTTTTCAGTTGACTCAATAGATAATCCTAAAATCAAAGATAATTTTTCATAAGTTATTGGTTTGTTATAAACGAGTAATAGCCCATCTAATGCAGCACATAAAGTTTCATAATCAGGAATGGGTGTTTCATCAAAAAGACTTTCTTTTCTAAGTACAATATTTGATGTAGGTTTTTCGTCTATTTGTTTTAATTCTATTTCACTTTCTTTATCATCAATTTTTTCTAATTCTATTAATTCATCCATCGTTTTATCCCATTTTTAAGATTTATCAATTATACATTATCTACTAAATCTTGATTTTTATCGTTTGGTTCTGAAACAAACTCTAAATCAGGCGTTTCAGGTTGTTTCTCTTGTTCAACAGCTTCCAAGGCAGCTAATCTCTCTGCTTCTATTTGAGAAGGAGTTTTAAAGGTCAACATTTCCTCTGGAATATCCTGAACTTTTATTTGTTTTATAATATCATCAGTTTTTTTAGATGATTTTGCAATAGGCATTTTTGAAACATCATCTGGAATATTTTCTATATTTTCTAATTCTTCTTCTTTCTTTTTATTATTTTTAACCCTTGGAGTAATAACTATAGGTTCAAAATTGCCATTTTGTTCACAGCCTATTTCCCCATCTTTTATCATTTCGAGAATCGCCATAAAAGAAAGAACCGTATTATAACGATTGTTTTCTTTCTTTAATAACCTAGCAAAAGTTATCTCACCTTTGAAATTTTCAAGCATTTCCCTAATTTCTTTAATTCTATCTATAATACTTAGTTTGCCTAATACTACTCTATGAATTGGTGGTTCTAAGCGTCGTCTTATTAAAGCATGGTAAATATCAAGCAGTTCAACAGATCCTATATTTATTTCGAGTATTTGTTCTGGTTGTCTATCTATTTCAACACATCTCGTATATATCCTAGAAGCTTTACGTTCCATTTCCCGCAGATTTTGTGCGATAAGTTTAAACTTTTTATATTCTAAAAGTTGTTCTACTAATTGGCTTCTAGCATCTTCCTGAAAACCTTCATCTATAAATTCATCACCAGTTTCAAAGGTAAGAGGTTTTTCTTTTGGCAATAACATTTTTGATTTGATTTCAATCAAAGTTGCTGCCATTACTAAAAATTCTGAAGCTATATCCATATCTAGAATTTCCATCATCTGGATATGCTCAATATATTGCTCCGTGATTTGAGCTATAGGAATATCATAAATATCAATTTGTTGTTCATCAATTAAATGATACAACAAATCAAAAGGTCCTTCAAAAACTGGTAATTTAACTTGATAAGAACTCATATATTACTAGAACTTCTTTTTTTATCTTACTTTAATATTCACCAATATCTCTTAAAGCATTTTTCGATGCTTCATAAGCCTGCTGTTCATCAAAAGTTTTAGGAGAAAATTCTGTTACTTTACTCCAATATTTTTTTGCATTATTCAAACTTCCTGTTTTATAATGGCCAACACCTAAATTATATAAAGCTTCCATATTATTTGAATCTAATTCAACAGCTTTTTCCCAATAATAAATTGCTTTATGGTAATCTCTCTTTTTATTATAAACATTACCAATTGTAAAGTTTACATTTGTATCGTCATAACCTGATCTTATTAAATCATTCAAAATATTGAGTGCCTCGTCTAAATTGTTCTCATAATAATATAATCTAGCCAAATAACATTTCTGCTCATTTCCTAGTAATCTAGAAGATTCATAAGAAGCCAAAATTGACAAAGCTATACTATTAAAGCCAAGTTTAACAGCAAATTTTGCAACTTCTTCAGCTTCTTCAGGACTACGAATATTATTCACATCAACCTTTCTTAAATAATAATCAGTCTGGTATCTTTCTTCTATTTCATAATAAATTTTTGCCATAAGCATCAAAAATAAACAATTATTATTATTAGTTATTAAAGCTGATTCGCACAATTGTTTTGCAGAAGTCAATCGACCGCCTTCAATCATAATACGAATAACTTCTGCTATATTTTTTAAAGGAACATTAGAAAAATTATTTAATGAAACGACTTTAGCCATTTCTTGATTGCATATAATTCTTACTTTAGAACCATCTATAGTTATAATTAAAGTTGGAAACAAATTATAATGTTTATTTTCAATTCTAAATTTTATATCTAATCTCGACTGTGTGTGTGCACTAATATTAATATCATCGTTTTGATATCTGCCATCTTTATTTTTATAAGGATTATATATTGCTTCACCCATTAAAAGAGAGAAATCGTTCATTGTATTAATAGTATAATCATTGTCGCTATTGTTCATTACAGTAAGATTTATGCACAAATCTCTTTTCAAAACAGAATTACTGAATCCACCTTTGACGTCATCGACATTTATTTCATTAACAGCAACAACAAAGCCTTGAAGATGAACAATATCTTCACCCATGAAAAAAACTGGTCCATAATCTATTTCTGAGGCAGAAACAAATTGACAAATAAAAATATTATAGACAACGAATAAAAAAGTAATTATTTGTTTTAAGTAATTCATAAAACTGATTATACTATCTTTTTCTTTAAGAAAAATCAACTTATAAGTATAAAATAAAAAAGCTGGGCTTTTTTATGCCCAGCTTTTTTATAACTATGTAAATTAGCTTTTACCAACCTAATACATAAGCAAAAAGTAATGGAGCAACGATAGTTGCGTCAGATTCGATAATGAATCTTGGAGTTTTTGGAGAAAGTTTACCCCAAGTTATTTTTTCGTTTGGTACAGCACCAGAATATGAACCATAAGAGGTTGTACAATCAGAAATCTGACAGAAATAAGCCCATAATGGTGTACCTTTCCAGCCAAGATCTTGTTCCATCATTGGAACACAACATATTGGGAAATCTCCAGCTGTACCACCACCTATTTGGAAGAAACCACAACCCTGACCGCCACCATTTTCTTTATACCAATTGGTTAAAAAAATCATAGTTTCAATTCCATTCTTAATCATCGATTTAGATGCATCAAATTCACCTTTTATACAATGTGCAGTATAAATATTTGCAGTTGTACAATCTTCCCAAGCTGGTACTAATATAGGTATATTCTTTTCGCAAGCAGCAAGAACCCAACTATCTTTAGGATCTATTTCATAATATTGTTCAAGAACGCCACTTCTAAGTAAACGATAAATAACTTCCCATGCGAAAAGTCTTTCGCCTTTAGCTTTCATATCATTCCAAATATCAACCAAGTGGTCTTCTAGCCTTCTAAAAGCTTCTTCTTCAGGAATACAAGTATCTGTAACTCGGTTATAGTGATTATTTAATAATTCTTGTTCTTGTTCTGGAGTTAAGTCACGATAATTTGGAACTCTATAATAATGGTTATGAGCAACAAGGTTCATAACATCTTCTTCTAGGTTGTTAGCTGAACAACAAACTATTGAAATTTTATCTTGGCGAATCATTTCTGCAAGTGAAAGACCAAGTTCGGCAGTGCTCATTGCACCAGCCATAGCAAGCATCATTTTGCCGCCTTTGTTTATATGTTCATCATAAGCTTTAGCAGCATCCATTAAAGCAGCAGAGTTAAAATGACGAAAATGATGATTAATAAATTGAGAAACAGGACCTTTGGCCATTACATTGTCTCCTCAAAAATGAAATTACTATGTACGGCAT
>CAJOQX010000016.1 GCA_905236865.1 Candidatus Rifleibacteriota bacterium | reverse complement strand
TTTTTTTTTTTTTTTTTCTCTCTCTCTTAAAAAAAATCCTTGATTTTTTTTTTAAATATAGTATTTTCTTATAAACTAAAGTCAAGATGATTTTTGTAAAGTTAAGGTTCTGTACAAAATGTGGCGTTCTAAAAAATCAGTTGGTTTTATCGAGATTGAAGCCGATTATGCAAGGCTTTTAAAAAATGAAGATGGTATAAATTGGCAAAGTCTAATTGTAGCTGGCGAAGGAGATATTTGGACTTCTCTTACAAAGGCTATACCTTCTTTTTTTGCTAAAAAAACAATAATTGATTTTATTTGTTCAAATGATAGCGGAACATTAGTTTTTGGATTGCCTAGTAATTTGTCGGATGAAGAAATAGAAGGAAATCTGCAGATTAATCGTCGTAGTTTTTTTAACGAATCAGAGGAACTTCATTTTGCGATAAAAAAAAGTGAAGAAAATAAAGACACTCAAAAATCAGACTATATAGTTTCTTATATTAAAAAATCTTTAATAGAAAATATTAAAAATCTTTGCGATGAAACAAAGGTAAAATTAGGTAAAATATCAACTCTACCAGATACTCTTTTTGGAGCTTTAAATCGACAGTTTAAAATAAATGACGGAGTTAATATTTGTATACAAGTAAGACTAAGAAACGTATTTGTTATTATTTTCAGAGGTGACGAACTTATTTCTGTCAGGTCTTTCTTGACAGGGAATTATCGTGATCTTGAAAAGAGGCTTACAGATGTATATTCTTTGACTCCAGAAAATGCTAAATTAATGGTTAGTGGCTATCATCCAGAACCTAATCAAGCAATTCAATATGCCATAAAAGAGAACCGTCTTCAATTCATTACAAATCTAGGTGGAATTTTTGCAGAATTAAGGACAAAAAGATTACTGACAAATTCATCAGAACTATATCTTGCTTTTGATGTTGTACACGAACCACAACTTACTAGTATGATTAGTGAACGTTTTGATATCAAAGTTAACCTTGTTTCTGGTTTGGAAAATGATGAAAAATATGTAGATTATCAAGATTATTACGCTACTTGGCTTTGTGGGGCTTCAAATAAAATTGTTCCTAATCTTATACCAAATAAAAAAATTTCTTTTAGGTCTATTGTTTTCCATCCAGCTACTATTATATTTATTGCTGTTTTGATAAATTTACTTCCTAGAGCATTAATGTCGATTCAGGATAGGTATACAAAAAATAAGTTATTAAAGATTCGTGCTGAGTATAAACAGAATCAAATTGATGAATTGCTTAGAGAGTTAGATGAGCTGTCTAAAACTAAAGAAGAATATGAAGCTAATTTCAAAGAAATTATGCCAGATATAGAAAGGTCAGGAATTGCATCCAGATTGGCAATTGAAATTTTAGATAATTTGCCAGAATTAACAAGACTAGATTCAATGTTTGTTGATATAAAATCAAATAGAATTACTCTTGTGGGGTATACAGTTGATACTGAAACTGCCTTAGTTTATTTAGACAATATTAAAACTTGTAAAGAGATTGAAGATGCAGAAATATCTATTTCTGACTTTGAAAGCAAAAGAATTAAGTTTGTTATAAACGGCACGATTTCTGCAAAGAAAGGGTAATCTGAGGTTTAATTATGAAAGGTGTAATGATAAACATAATAATAATTGCATTAGTAGTAATGCCATACACCTATTCTTATTTTCCTTCATTAAATACAAATTATGAGGAAAAGCAGGAAATGGTAAACTTAACTGCTTCTTTAAAAAGATTTGAAAACGGTAAAAATTTTGTTTATAGAGAAATAATCAACAATACAAATGAAATAATAGAAAAAGAAAAATCTTCATTAGATTATTTAATACCTGTTTTTGAATCTGCTAAAGGCAATTTTATGGCTCCGTTTGAGAATATTAGAAAAAATGTTGAAGGCGAATGGACTGTAATCCCTGAAAGTAAGTATAAAACCGTTGGTAATTTGATATATTGGTCTTTCAATTTTAAATTTATTGGCTCTAATCTTAATGCTTTAAAAGCACTAGTCCATATAGAACATAGTAGTCAATTTATTAAAATTGATGAATATAGAATTGTAGGTAATAATGATTTGGTTACTCTAACTGGTAAGTTAGACTTAGTTTATCAAGTTAAGTCACCAAAATAAATAATAATAATGAGGAAATATAATGGAATCTTGGATGAAAGCATTAATATTTGCTTCGATTTTTATGATTATAGTTTTTTGTTATAAGCTTAATGAATCGAATCAAATCGTTTTAAACGCTCAAGATGAGTATACTAAAGAAATAAATATTCCGACTATTACCACAAGGAAAGGGGTAGGCGAAATAGAAAAGCAAATTTTTGATACTCATTTACAAAGTCATAATCATTTTAGACCATTATTGTTTGAAAATATAGTTTTTAAAGGTGTAATGAAAGATAGTTTTAACAGATGGCTAGCTATTTTTTCAAATGGAAATTCAAATGATAATTCTGATTTAATTAAATTGGCTGTAGGAGATACAGAAAAAGGTATTACTTTAAAATCAGTTGATAAACAGAGTTGTGTTATTCAGTATGGAAAAATAGAACGAAGATTTGTAATTGAATAACGGATTTAAAGGAGATATAAATGCTTAGAAATCATAGAAGAGGTCTAGCTTTAGCTTTGCTTGCTGTAGCTTTTGGAGCACCAGTTTATTCTCGTAGTATAAATAATAGTACTATTTTGGGTATTCCACAAACTAATGGTATTAGTATAGCTGTCAAAAATATTACTGCTGAAAATGCTATAAAGCTAGTTTGTGAGCATTTTGGATATACGCCAGAAATTCATATTCCTTTAAAAGAAGTAATTGATATAGATTTTGATGATGTTGATTTTGATGATGCTATTCAGAGTATTATTGGTAATTCTTCTGCAGATTATATGTTAGAAAATAACCGTTTGCATTTATTTAAAGCAAGAGAATCTTGGACTAAAATTACAGATAAACCAAGGGATGATAAAAACGGTCGACAAAATAACGTTCAACCTTTAGAACCAGTAACTACGAAAATAGTTTCTTTAAGCAAAAGAACCTCTGCCGATATTCTTAAACTTGTTAAAGAGTTAAATATCAAAGTAAGCATCACTCAAGATATTCCAACTAATTCTGTTATTATAATGGGAGCTGAAAGTCAGGTTTTGGCAGCGGAACAATTCTGTAGAAGTATAGATCAAATGGAAGTAGTTCAGACAACTACTGATACACCATCCTTGATTTCTGGTAAGAGATATATAACCAAAACTTTTGTGTTGGAACACGTTAATTTTGATGAGGTTGAAGAAGAACTTTCATCTATTATCGAAAGAGATACTGGTAGTTCCTCTAGCACATCTAGCAGTTCTACTAAAAATCAAAGAGATAAAGATGGTAATCTGATAGATAATGAGTATTTCCTTTTGGATAGAACTAGACGTATAGCTGTTATTCATACAGATTTAGAAAAATTTAAAGTTATAGAGTTATATTTTAATGCTATAAACAAACCATTGCCACAAGTTCTTATAGAAGCAAGTATTATTGCTGTGGATGATGGGTTAGAAAAACAGCTTGGTATCAAATGGAATGGTTTTGAAGAAACTTCTGGTTATTTTGCTCCTCAAGGAACAAATGAGTTATTTCCTAAGGTAATATCTGATGGAAGATCATTAGTTTATCCAGGTGGAAATCCTACTAGTAAGAGTTTTCCTGATTATATTAAATATGGCGGAACTTGGAATGTTTCTAGTATTCAAGCTTTATTGAGAGCAGCAGAAACAGACAAGAATAGTCAAATATTGTCTAGACCTCGTGTAATGACTGTAACTGGTAAAACTTCGAGCATTCACGTAGGCGATGAAATTCCTTATACTTCAGGAAATTCTGTTACAGACGGTGGAACTGTCACATCTAGTATATCTTTTAAAGAAGTTGGTATAAAGCTTGATGTTACTCCAGTCGTTAACGAACAGGATGATACAATTCAACTAACCGTAATTCCAGAAGTTTCACAATGGGTTAGAGATGTTGTTATGGGAACTAATAGAGTTCCAACTGTTTCAACTAGAAAAGCAGAATCAACAATTAAAATAAATAACGGTGAAACAATGGTTATCGGAGGTCTGATTGAATCTAAAACTGTAAATGATGTTTATGAAATTCCGTTATTAAGTAAAATACCATTGGTTGGTAAAGCTTTCAGAAGCAAAACAACCAATAATAGCAAGACAAATCTTATTATTCTATTAACTGCTCGCATTGTTGATAATAATCATAAATACACTCTTTCTAATAATTCAACAAAAGAAATAAATGGAGCTAAATCTTTAAAGAAATCTCAAAATGTAAAAGATATTGCTTTACCAATAGAATTATATGATAAAACCAATAGAATTTATGATTTCCCTAATGAAAACTTAAATGATGATTCACTTGAACCAAATAAAGTGAATATTCAAGATAGACAGAATAAAACTTTAGAAACGAAAGATAATTTTCCACAACAAAATACAAAAGAAAAAGATTTAGAAACAAAAGAAAATTATTTAAATCTTATTAGACAGAAAATAAAAGAACAAAGCAATAGTAATGACAGTATATCAAAAGAAAGTAGAACGGATGATTCTCAAAAACAGCTACATAAAGAAAAGTCATTAGGTTATAAAGATAATTCTTCAAAACAGGATACGAAAGTAAAAGTTAAAGAAATCAAAGAAAACTCTTCGCAACAGATTATAAGAGAAAATATCCAAAAGACAGAAGATAATACTTCTAAACCGAATACAAAAGAAAAAGTTAAAGAAATAAAAGATAAGCTTTCAAAGCAGGATGTAAGAGAAAATGTAAAAGAAACAGAAGTTAATTCTTCAAAACCGAATACAAAAGAAAAGGTTAAAGAAATAAAAGA
>CAJOQX010000015.1 GCA_905236865.1 Candidatus Rifleibacteriota bacterium | reverse complement strand
TGTAACTAAATCTAGTTGGTAAGGAGACAAAATTATGAGTATGACAGATCCTATTGGCGATATGCTAACTCGTATTCGCAATGCTAATATGGTAAAGCACGAAAGCGTTGAAATGCCTTCTTCCAAAATGAAAATTGAAATCGCTAAGATTTTGAAAAGAGAAGGTTATATCAGAGATTTTCGTTATTATAAATTTCAGAATAAATTCAATCTGAAGATTTTCTTGAAGTATGGTGAAAAGAACACTAACATCCTTAAAGGAATTCAGAGAGTTTCTAAGCCAGGTAGAAGAATCTATTCTAGTAAAGAAAACATCGAAAAGGTTTTGGGTGGTTTAGGTATTTCTATTCTTACTACTTCCAAGGGTGTATTAACAGATAAAGAAGCTAGAACCAATAATGTTGGTGGCGAAATTATCTGCAATGTATGGTAATTTGGAGGTAATGAAATGTCTAGAGTAGGTAAGAAACCCGTAATTATCCCACAGGGTGTTGAATGTAAAATTGATGGTAGCACAATTTCTTTGAAAGGACCAAAAGGTCAAATTTCAAAAGTTATGCCATCTGAAGTTTCAATTTCTCAGAACGAAGGAAAAATAGTTTGCACCGTTCCAGAACATAGCAACAAAGCTGTAGAAGCTAAGTTTGGTTTGGTTAGAGCACTAATTAATAATATGGTAACAGGTGTTCATGCTGGTTTTTCTAAAGGACTAGAAATTATTGGCGTTGGTTACAAAGCACAGAATCAATCTCCTAGTAAGGTTCTTTTTAATATTGGTTATTCTCATCCAGTAGAATATCAAGCTCCAGAAGGAATTACTCTCAAGGTTGAAGGAAATAAAGTATTTGTTAATGGCGTTGATAAAGAAGTTGTCGGTCAGACCGCTGCTGAAATCAGAATGATTCGTCCTCCAAGACATTATAAAGATGGTGCAGGAATTCGCTATCTTGGTGAAAATGTCCGCATTAAGGTCGGTAAGAAACTTGCTGCTTAACGCATATTAGGAGGATATTAAGATGAAATTTGATAAAAAACAATTACGTCAAAAACGTCATGCTAGAAGCAGATTTTATTTATCTGGTAACGCTCAACGTCCTCGTCTTGCTGTATTCCGCAGTTTGAAGCATATTTATGCCCAAATTATAGACGATGAAGAAGGTAAAACTCTTGTAACTGCAAGTTCAGTCGAAAAAGAAGTTCGTGGCGATGTAAATGGTGGCAATAAGACAGGAGCTAAAGCTATCGGTCAGAGAATTGCTAAAAAAGCTATTGATAAAGGCATCACTACAGTCGTATTCGATAAGGGTGGTTACAAATATCATGGTCGCATTAAAGAACTGGCTGATGGTGCTAGAGAAGGCGGCTTAAAATTCTAATGGAGAAAACCACGATGTCTGAACAAGAAAAAACTCAAAATACTCGTTCTCGCCGTGAAAATCGCCGTCGCGAAATGCCCGTCGAAAACGAATACACTGAAAAGATAATATTTGTTAATCGTGTCAGCAAAACCGTTAAAGGTGGTAGACACTTTGGCTTCTCTGTTCTGGTATGCGTAGGCGATCAGAAAGGTAAAGTCGGTATTGCAATAGGTAAAGCTAAAGCTGTTCCTGATGCAGTAAGAAAAGGCTTCGATAGAGCAAAGAAAGTTATGGTTCAAGTACCATTAAATAAAGATACTGTTGCTCATCCTTATGTCGGTAAATTTGGATCCTCTCAGGTTATAATTAAACCTGCTGCTCCTGGGACAGGTGTTATCGCTGGTGGTGCAGTTCGTGCAATATTTGAAGCTCTTGGTGTTAAAGATGTTTTGTCTAAACGTATCGGTTCTAAGAACCCAGTTAATCTGGCTAAAGCTACAATGAATGCACTTTGCGATATGCGTGGTGTTGAAATTGTTGCAAAACAACGTGGTATCACTCCAAGCCAGGTAATCAAAGGCTAAGGAGAACTGCAATGTCTGAACAAAAGAAAATCACAATTAAGTTAATTAAAAGTATGATTGGCGCTAATGAACGCCAAGTAAAGACTCTTCACGCTCTTGGTCTACGCAAGATGTTACAGGAAGTTGAACATATAGCAACTCCTCAAATTCTTGGTATGGTTAACAAGATGCAGCGATGGATTGAAGTAAAATAAGGAGAACTGATATGTTGAATCTTGGTAATCTAAGAAAAGCTATTGGCTCAACTAAAGATAAAAGAAGAGTTGGTCGTGGTAAAGGCTCTGGTATGGGTAATCAAGCTACTAGAGGTCATGATGGTCAGTTAGGCCGTGGTAGCAAGAGACATCCTTATGCAGGTTTTGAAGGCGGTCAAATGCGTTTGGTTCGTATTATACCAAAACGTGGTTTTAAGAACCCTCATAGAATTGAATTTGCAGTAGTTAATTTAACTGCTCTTGAACATACTTTCAATGCTAATGATGAAGTAACCTTTGAAAAATTAGTTGAATATGGTCTTGTTAAGAACTTTAAGTTCCCAGTCAAGATTCTAGCTCGTGGTGAAATAACAAAACCTCTTACTGTTCATGCCCATCATTTCTCTGCAACTGCGAAAGAAATGATTGAAAAAGCTGGCGGAAAAGCTGTTGAGGTGATGTAATTGTTTCAGAGCCTATCGAACTCAATGAAAATTCCTGAATTAAGGAATAGAATTCTCTTTACACTTGGTATGATTATTGTCTTCAGAATAGGAACTCATATTCCTACACCTGGAGTTGATGGTTCTCAATTAATGAGTATGTTTGGAGAACAAACAAGTCAAGTATTTTCTTTCTTCAATATGTTCTCTGGTGGTGCATTAAGAAGATTCTCTGTATTTGCTCTTGGTATTGCTCCATATATTAACTCTTCTATTATCATGCAATTGTTGGTTTATGTAATTCCTAAATTTGAACATCTTGCTAAAGAAGAAGGCGAAGAAGGAAGAAGAACAATCAATCAATATACAAGATATGGTACAGTTCTGATAGGTGCTCTGCAAGCATTAGGTATTAGTTTCATGCTTGAACGATTTGGGTGTGTTCAAACACCTGGTTTATGGTTTAAAATCATGGCAGTAATAACCTTGACTGCAGGAACTTCATTTATAATGTGGCTAGGGGAACAAATGACCGCTAGAGGCATTGGAAATGGAATTTCTATATTGATTACAGCAGGGATTTTGGCTGGGTTGCCTGAAGCAATTGTTCAACAATATGCATTATTCCAAGGCGATTTAATTGATTTTATACGTGCAGCATTTCTGTTAGTATTTATATGGGTAACAATTTTACTAATAGTATTCGTTCAAGATGGTGTGAGAAAAATACCTGTTCAATATGCAAAACGAGTAGTTGGCAGACGTGTATATGGTGGTCAAAACACTTATATTCCTTTGCGTGTAAATCAAGCAGGGGTTATTCCAGTAATCTTTGCTAGCTCTATATTAATGTTCCCTGCAATGATTTGTGGATGGTTAAAAAGTGCTAGTTTTATGACTGAATATCTAGCTAAATATGAAATTCTTGAAAAATTATTAAGTTTATTTGACTATAATTCTTTTTCATATTTATTCATATATGTAGTTTTGATTATATTCTTTACATATTTCTATACAGCAATAACTTTTAACATTCAAGATCTTGCAGATAATATGAAGAAATATGGTGGTTTTATACCTGGTATTCGCGCAGGTCAGAAGACTGTTGAATTCTTGGAAAAAACTACATCAAGAGTAACACTTGCTGGAGGGATTTTCCTCTCTATTATTGCTGTTATTCCAAATCTTCTAATTATGCTTATGAAAGTGAATTTCTATTTTGGTGGCACAGCTTTGCTTATTGTTGTAGGCGTTGCTATGGATACTATGAGACAATTAGAATCTCACTTAGTAACTAGAAATTATGAAGGTTTTATGAAAAAGAGCAAAGGTTTTAAATGAAATGACACAAAAACGAGTACTTAATCTTATATTTCTTGGACCGCCAGGTGCTGGTAAAGGCACACAGGCCAGGATGATACAGGAAAAGTATTCTATTCCTCAGATATCTACTGGAGACCTGATGAGAACCGAAGTATCATCAGGTTCTTCTTTGGGGATTAGATTGAAATCCTTTATCGAAAGTGGTGGGTTAGTTCCTAATGAATTAACCTTAAATATATTATTAAATAGAATCAAACAAGATGATTGTAAAAATGGTTTTCTTCTTGATGGTTTTCCTAGAAATGTTGAACAAGCTATTGAATTAGAAAAAGCATTAGAAGGAATGAATACACAATTATCTGGTGTTATCGCCATAGATGTTGATGATTCTGATTTAATAAGTAGGTTAGCTGACAGACGTATTTGTAAAGATTGTGGTGACTCATATCATTTACAGTACAAAAAACCTGCAGTTAACAATAAATGTGATTCTTGCGGTGGCGATTTATATCAACGCCGTGATGATTCTGAAGAAGTTATCAAAAATCGTTTAAAAGTTTATCACGAACAGACAGCTCCATTAATTGATTTTTATTCTCAGAAGAAAAAACTTTCAAAAATTAATGGAAAAAATAAAATTGAGATGATTTTTTCAGAAATTTGTGATATAATCGACAAACTTAAATCTTAAGTCGATAAAATTGATTTGGGATTAAGGAAATCAGTATAATCTAATTACTGGTTTCCTTTATTATAACTTTTTGTTGTAAAATCTAGTTCTGATTGTTTTTAAGTTTAACTTTTAATAATTAAATTAGATTCGGTACACAATACTCAACCTGCCAGTCGGGTTAAAGAAAGGGTTCTAATCAAACATGAGCAAAGGTGATACACTTCAGATGAATGGCACTGTTTCTGAAGCACTGCCAAATGCCAGTTTTAAGGTAGAACTTGAAAATGGTATTATGGTACTCGCTCA
>CAJOQX010000014.1 GCA_905236865.1 Candidatus Rifleibacteriota bacterium | reverse complement strand
ATACATCTGCATAGACATAGGTTCTACATATACAAAAGGGGCTATTTTCGCAGAAAAGGGCGACCTTTACGAAATAGAAAAACGTGCTGTTAATCCGACAACCGTTGAGCATCTTCCAAACGGCTTTTATAATGTGCTTACGCAACTCTTGCCTGATTGCGATGTAAAAACTCTTAATGCTGAAAATTCGCCTTGCCCTGTTTATTTTTCTTCATCGGCAAAAGGTGGTCTAAAAGTAGCTGTTATCGGGCTTGTTCCAGAAATGTCTTTGAATATTGGCAGACTGGCGGCTTTTTCTGCTGGTGCTAAGATTTGTGCTTCCTATCCGTTTCAATTAAAGAAAAGACACATCAAACATATAGAAGAACAGAACCCCGATATATTGCTTTTATGTGGTGGCACTGATGGCGGTAACGAAAAGTATGTTACTGAAAATGCTACTTCAATAGCTGCTTCTCAATTTAAGGGAACAGTTGTTTACGCTGGTAACAACTATGTTGCTGATGATATTGCTGATATTTTAAGCGAAAAAGAACATGTTATAGTTGAAAACGTTATGCCTGACTTTGGCAAACTCAATATTGAACCTGTCCGCAAAGCTATAAGAGATATTTTCTTAAATAAAATTGTTTCTGGAAAAGGCTTGAGTGAGATTGTAGAAGCTTTTAAAGTTCAGCCTGTTCCTACGCCTTTAGCTGTTTATAACCTTGTTAAAGCTATTGGTTCTTCTTTAGACGAAGATTGGCAAAATATTGCTCTGATTGATATGGGCGGTGCTACAACCGATTTTTACTCTAATGGTGAAGCTTATGACCCAGATTCTGGCAATGTTATGAAGGGAATAATTGAACCTAAGCTTAAACGCACTGTTGAAGGTGATTTAGGAATGAGAGTTAGTGCTGAATCGGCTTTTGAAACTGGTGAAGAGTTTATAAAGACTGTTAGTGGTTATTCCGAAGAACAGATGAAGGATTATAAGACTTTCATAGAAAAAGTTCACGCAAATACAGATTATTTGCCAACAGAAGAAAAGGAAAAGGCTTTTGACCGTTATCTAGCTGGTGCTTGTGTTTACCATTCTTTGATTCGTCATTGTGGTGTGATGGAAGAAGTTTACACCTGCAACGGCAGAGTTATGGCTCAGACAGGCAAAGATTTGCGAAAAGTTTCTAAGATTATCGGAACAGGCGGTTATTTGGCTGCTTTAGGTAGAGCAGGGGAAAGCATTGTTATTCCTAACGCTCCTGTTGTTCCAACAGAAAAAACGCCTTTGTTACCAGTAAAATTTGATTATTACTCTGATAGCAGCTATATTTTGCCTCTTCTCGGCAATCTTGCAGAAAAGTTTCCAAAACAATCTGCTAATACAGTTGTTTCAGTTTTGAAGAAGATAGGTTAAACTGCTGTCATCACTCAGACTTCCGTTATCTAAACAAATCTCTCATCTCTCATCTCTAAAAAAGATTGTTATTTTTTCAAAAAATGATTATACTGAAATAAAATTCAGTGAAAATGTTTTCAGTAAGGTGTAATTATGTTTATTGGAAGACAAGAAGAGCTTGAGAAAATCAAAAGTTTATTAAATAACAATAATAAAAATGCAATAATGCTTTATGGAAAGCGAAGAGTCGGAAAAAGTACTTTGATTCTTGAAGCTATAAAAGATTGCAGCTATAAAATAATATATTATGAATGTTTGCTGACCACAGTACAAGAAAACATTAAGAACTTAGAAAGAAAGGTTCAAGAAACATTTAACAATAAGTTTCTACATTTTGAAACTTTAGCCGATATTTTTGACTTTCTAGGGAAAAACAACGAAAAAATAGTTGTAATCTTAGATGAATATTCTTATTTAAAAAGCTTAGCACCTAAATATTATGTGGATTCTCTTTTCCAAAGCATAATAGATCAGATGAATGACAATTTATCGCTAATACTACTTGGCTCTTATGTGGGAATGATGAAAGAACTTTTAGAAAAAGAAAATCCATTGTTTGGTCGTTTTTCTTTAATTTTAAATATAAAACCTTTTGATTATCTAGACTCTTCCCTGTTTTATAAATCATGTTCTGTTCAACAGAAAATTGAATTTTACTCTGTTTTTGGCGGTACACCTTTTTCTTGTAACTTTATTAATTCCCAAGCCTCGTTACAACAAAATATTATTGATTTATTATTAAATCCCAATGGAATTCTTCGTTTATACATAGAAAATATTCTTTTATCTGAGTTGTCTAAAATAGCAAACGCTAACAGTCTTTTATCTGCATTATCCAACGGTAAGAAGAAATATACGGAAATTGAAAATATACTAAATTTAAAATCTAATGGAAACCTTGATAAGCAGTTAAAAAATATGATTGAGATAGAAGTGATTCGAAAGGTTTTTCCTATAAATAAAAGAAACGATAAGAAAAAGACTTTTTATGAGATTTCAGATAATCTTGTAAGATTTTACTATCATTATGTTTATAAGAATAAAGATGTAATT
>CAJOQX010000013.1 GCA_905236865.1 Candidatus Rifleibacteriota bacterium | reverse complement strand
TTTACTCTAAAATTAGTTTTGCCTAATTATTTTAAAATCCCCCTTAGTCCCCCTTTACGAAAGGGGGCGAGGACATTACTCCATACATTGAATTTTTAACAAATTCTTAGTTTTTAGACAGCCTATTTTAAAGGGGGATGTCATTCGTAAGAATGACAGGGGGATTTTTAAAAATTATTTATAAAAAACCTCTCAGTTTCGCTTATGCTCAACATCTCCAGCAGCGGTTATCACATCCTTTGACCGCTTGCACGCCGACTTCCTGTCGGCAGTCTTGAAAAGGGGAGCAAATTTTGATAAACCCCAAACAAAGTCAATACCTATATTTTTATCAATAAACACTTGATTAAATCATTATTACATAATGATTTTGAAGTGGGAAAGTTGAGTAATTAATAGAAATAAGATATTGTTTTCTCGTCTTTTGTTCATTATAACTAAAACACTTGGCAGTTAATTTGAACGATGGGTGAATTTGTAACAAAAAATCACAAAGTTGAAAATAATAAAAATTAGGTATTGCAAAGAAATATTTATTTGTACTATACTAAAACCTGTGCATAGATTTCAAAAAAATAAAATTTTGAAACTAGCATAAATAAAGGATTTTAGCTAAAAATTGCAAGGAAAACAAGTTTAAATGGCAGAAGAAAATAAAGGTTCAAATCCCTTTAAAGCCGTGCCCCTTTCTTTACTTTTAAAAAGCAAAAATGTTATTTTTGCTTTTGGGGTAGTTGTTATTGTTTTGACCTTGATTATTCCTTTGCCCCCGTTTCTGTTAGATATATTGCTAACAATGAATATAGCTATTTCTTTGACTATTTTGCTGGTTTCAATATTTAATCAGGATGCACTACAATTTTCAGCTTTCCCTAGTATGTTACTTGTAACAACACTTTTTAGACTAGCTCTTAACGTTAGCACCACACGCCTTATCCTTTCGGGGCAGGGGGCTTCTATGGGGTTAATCAAGTCTTTTGGTAATTTCGTTGTTGGTGGTAACTACGTAGTCGGTTTTGTTGTATTCTTGATTCTTGTTTTAATTCAGTTCTTGGTAATCACAAAAGGTGCTGAACGTGTTGCTGAAGTTTCCGCAAGATTTACTCTTGATGCTATGCCAATCAAAGGTATGGCAATTGATGCAGACCTTAACGCTGGAGCAATAGACCAAGACGAAGCAACTAGACGAAGATTGAATCTTTCAAGAGAAGCAGATTTCTATGGGGCTATGGATGGTGCGAGTAAGTTCGTTAAAAACGACTCTATTGCTGGTATCATCATTACTGTAATTAACCTGTTGGGTGGTATTTTAATCGGCGTTATTTACCGTGGGGAAGCCGCAATGGATGCCCTTTCTTCTTATGCATTGTATACAGTAGGTGACGGACTTTGTTCACAGATACCAAGCTTGTTAGTTTCTACTGCGACAGGTATTGTTGTTACACGTTCTAGTTCCAATTCTGGAATGGGTGAAGAAGTTACTACACAACTATTTACTAATACTAAGATTCTAGGAATTGCTTCTGCTTCACTATTATTCTTAGGTTTAATTCCTGGTTTGCCAAAAGCTAGTTTTTTCCTGTTGGCAATACTTTTCGGAACAGTGGCTTATTTCAACTATAAAAGCGAAGAAGAAGCTAAGGCTGGTGGTGGAGCTGAAGGCGAAAAAGAAGGCGAAAAAGAAGCTGAAAATGCCAATAACGGGCCTGAAGACGTTTCTTCACTTCTTGCAGTTGACCAGCTTGAACTTGAAATAGGCTATAATCTTATTCCTCTTTGCGATACAAATCAGGGCGGTGATTTGATTAATAGAATCGCTCTTATTAGAAGACAGATTGCTATGGATTTGGGGCTTATCGTTCCAGCAATACGTATTAGAGATAATATTCAGTTGGGTCCGAATTTCTATGTGTTTAAAATCAAAGGTAGTGAATATGCTACTTATGAAATTATGCCAGAAAACTATTTGGCAATGGAAACCGATACTGTTTCTAGTAAAATTAACGGTATCGAAGTTCGTGAACCAGCTTTTGGAATGAATGCCGTTTGGATACCTGCCACAATGCGTGATAGAGCAGAAATGGCGGGGTATACTGTTGTTGACCCGTGCACAGTTATTGCTACACATCTTACCGAAGTAATACGTAAAAATGCCGATGAAATACTTGGTCGTCAGGAAGTTCAGCAACTTCTTGACACTGTTAAGAAATCTAATCCTCTATTGCACGATGAAGTTATTCCAAATATCATTAGTCAAGCTGTTTTGCTTAAAATATTACAGAACCTGCTTAGAGAAGGTGTAACTATTAAGTTTATAGGAAGTATTCTTGAAGCTCTTGCAGACTGCAAAGGTATAAATGACTTAGACACTCTTACTGAAGTTGCACGTCAAGGCTTAGCTAGACATATTGTTAAACCGTTGCTTGGACAAGATGAAGTTTTGAGAGTTATATCTATAGAACCTCAACTTGAACAGACTCTTGCTAATGCACTTCAAAAAATCGATGGACAAGTTCAACTTGCCATAGATCCAAATTCGGCTTCAAGACTGCTTGATGTTATTAGAGCTAAGATTGAAGAAGTTATGGGTGAAGGTCTTACACCTATAATTCTTTGTAATTCAGCTTTAAGAGTAAGTATTAAGCGTCTTACCGAACGTATGGCTCCAAGACTTGTTGTGTTATCTTACCAAGAAATTCCTAACAATATTAGGTTAGAATCAATTGGCTTAATATCATTGAGGTAAAAAGTAAATGAGAGATCAGGCTTCTTCTTTGAGAGCATTGAAAGCGAATTTTGATAAAATAGTTGCCAAAGAAAAGGCGGAAACGACTGAAGAGTTTCTGACAAAAATTAGGCGTGCTTCGCCTTTATCGGCATATATTTTAATATATCTAGATTCTGTAAAAAGTGAATATCCAGATATAGACCTTTGGCTATATAATTTGAGCGATGAACCTAGCAAACTTTATTTGTGGGATCAGGCAAATTTAATAAGTCATAAGATTCTAACTAATAAAAATTCTAATTTACTTTCTTTTCCTGTTTTGCCAAAACAGATGGCTATGCTAGATTTGAATGGTAAAACAGATAATGAACGTTTTGAATTTTTAAAAAATATTTCCAAAACTCTTGACAAACACAGTGAAGTATGGATAACGATAAAAGCAAGTGAAATTTCTTACTACAAATATTTGCTTGAGTCTACAAATACGCTCTGCATAATGCTTCCAGATAAAGAAGAAGCAATTGTGAAAGGTTACGAAGTTGTAAAAAAAATTCATACATTAAATTTGACTTCTTCTATCAGTTTGTTGGAATTTTCTTCAAAAAGCTTTTGTAATCAACCTTATAAAAGTCTAAAAATAAAAAATGTTGCAAAACAATTTTTGGGTATTGACCTTTACCTTGCAGGGGTGGTACTCTCTAACAATAAATATTTTTCCATGATTAACGAAGGTAATCAAGTCGGTATGAAATCCATTATTAATAAAGAAAATAATGATTTTATTTGTACTTTTTGTGAAAACATCGTTAATCTGCGGTTAGGAACATATTAAAATGCCAGAAGCTTTAACTCAGTCATCTGTTGAAAGTATAATATCAGAAACCAAACGTGAAATTAGACCTTATGTGTTTAAACGATTAGAGTCTAGAACTCCTAGAAAAGCTGGAGACAAGATAGCTCACACTATTACGGTGACATCTGGAAAAGGTGGGGTAGGGAAGACAAGCCTTGTTGCTAATTTAGCTATATGTTTGGCACAAGCAGGGCAAAGAGTTATTATTCTTGATGCTGATTTGGGATTGGCAAATGTTGATGTCGTTTTTGGCATTAGACCTAAATATAATCTGATTGACGTTTTGAATGGTGATATGGATATAGACGACATCATGGTGTCGGGACCTTATGGAATTCAGATTATAGCAGGTGGTTCTGGCGTTATGGAACTTGCCGATATAGATAATGAAAAAGCTGAACGTTTATTTAATCAACTAAGGTTTCTTGAAGATAAAACTGATTATTTACTTATTGATACAGGTGCAGGAATTAATAAAAGTGTTATTTCTTTTTGCCAAGCTGCTGATCAAGTTATTGTAATTAGCACGACTGAGCCAACTTCTTTAGTAGATGCTTTTGGTATTATAAAAGTTCTGAGTAATAAACGCCACGATGCTTATGTTTCTGTCTTAGTTAATAAAGTTGACGATATTGAAGAAGGGCAACAGATTTATAACCGTCTGTCAAAGGTTTCTAAGGAATATTTAAATGATTTTGATGTGCATTATTTAGGATGTTTAAAGCAAGATAGGAATATGCACATAGCTGTGCGGCAGCAAACGCCACTTATGCTTTTTTCTCCAAATTCTACTGTTGCAGTAGAGCTAAGAAGAATAGTTTCAGAGTCATTCCATGAATTACCAGAGCAATTCAAATTTGGTGAGGAAGACAATGAAAATGAGCAAGAGCATGAAAGTTTTTTCAAAAGATTGGCAAAAATATTTAAAGGAGGGAAAGAAGACTAATGGCTGAAATATTAGATACAATAGTTGCTGATACCTCCTTTGAGGCTGAAGAAAAAGCTAGAAAAAAATATGGCAATAATTTCGAGATTATCAATTCTAAAAATGTTGTTCAAAAAAGCCATTTTGGATTTTTGGCAAAACAATTAGTTCAAATAACTATAAGAGTAAATGACCATTTTCCAAATAATTCTTTAGCAAATAATGAGCCTTATATTATTCCTGCACCGCCTATTTCTCCAGAAACTTTTAGTCCTGTAACTGATAATAGTATGGCTGTTGAAGAACAGAAAACAGTTTATAGAGCAGGTTTCGGAAATATTTCAAATTCTAATAGAAAAAGACCTACATATTCTAAGAGTCAGATTGATAGGACAAACGTTGATAGTTTACGTGGTATTCAAGAGGGCGATGACATTCCTCGTGGAACAAAACAACAAACTTTGAATAGTCAATATTCTGACTCGACTAGTGATTTTCTTAATGCTATTAATGATTTGAAACGAATTAGACAGACAGAAGCTCATAGCGAGTCCCAAATAAAGCTAAACAATATAGCTACTAAAAAAATTGACGAACTGCAAAAGCAGATGGAAAATTTGCAATCTATAGTTAGGGATTTTGTAGAAAGTTCTAGCAGTTTTCTTGCTGCAAATCAGCTTCCTCCAGGTTTGTCTTACTTAGAAAAAGAATTACACGAATTAGAAATTCCTCAAGAAACTATAAAAGATTTATTTAAGTCTCTACAATTAGATTGTAGTAAAGATACTCTTGGTGAATCAAAAGCTACATTTAACGCATTGCATGCTTTGCTAAAAAAACGTTTGTCTATTTGTCCTCAATTTGAGCTGAAAAAGAGTTCAAGACCACAAGTAATTGTTTTGATGGGACCGACAGGTGTAGGAAAAACTACAACTATTGCAAAATTGGCTGCAAGATTTTGCCTTAATCCATTAAAACGTATAAAAGCTTGTTTCTTTAATATTGATTTTTATAAATTAGGAGCCAAAGATCAATTATTGGCTTATGCGAGTATTTTTGAAATTCCTGTAGAAGATATTACATCTATTGATAATTTAAATTCTTGTCTTGAAAAACATAAAAATGATGATTTGATTATTGTTGATACAGCTGGTAGAAGTCAGTATGCTGAAAAAGATTTAGAAGAGTTAAGATCTTATTTGATACGTATTCCAAATGCTACAAAATATTTGGCTTTGTCTTCAACTTCTAAATATAGCGATTTAAAAGAAATAGTCAGATGTTTTGGACGCGTTGGTTATGATCATCTAATATTGACAAAGACAGATGAAACAAAAACTATTGGACCAGCAGTTGGTTTGTTACTTAAATCTAAAAAATCTTTAGCTTATATTACCCATGGCCAGCAAGTTCCTGAAGATTATCAGCCTGCTAACTTCAAATTTTTTGAAGATAGATTGTTTAATTCTAGAGAAAACAATGATGATTTAGGGCAACAACTAATATACTAAACAAATATTTTCAATTTTTATGATTTTGGAGTATAATTTATAATCTAATAAACTGTGTTTATAAACAAATGTTTTGCCGAGGCTACTGATGGATATTGATTTATCCCAATATATGCAAATGTATATCGATGGTTCTAAAGAGAACCTCGATTTGATGGATAAGCATTTACTTGCTTTAGAGCAGGATCCGACAAATATTGAATCTGTTGGAGAAATATTTAGAGCTGCACATACTCTTAAAGGTATGTCTGCCACAATGGGTTTTGAAAAAGTTGCTCATCTTACTCATGTTATGGAAAACATACTTGATAAGTTGCGCAATCATCAGCTTGAAGTTACTCCTGCTATCATTGATCTTGTTTTTGAAACTTTTGATGTTTTAAGAGTTTTAATTAACGATAGTATTGAATCGACTGATTCTGGTGTAGATTTAGATGGAATTACAGCTAAACTTAATGCGGCAGCTAATGGTGGAGTGGCAGATGCAAGTGGCAGTGCTGCTTCGAGTGCATCAAAACCAGCTTCTCAAGAAAAAGCTGCACCAGCTAACGATTCAGCTTCCATTATTGCTACTGAATTAGCTGATATAACTGTTAATGAATTTGAAAACCAAGTTTTATTGGAAGCTGTTAACAACAATATAAACATATTGCTTGTTAAGGTTACTTTAATTTCAGACTGTTTATTAAAGGCTCCAAGAGCTTTTATGGTAACTAGAGGTCTAGAAGAAATAGGTTTTGAAATAATAAAATCTGTTCCAAACACAAAAGATATTGAAGATGAAAAATTTGATTTATCATTCAAGCTTGTGATTGTTGGTCCCAAAACAGATGCAGATGCAAAAGAAGCTATTGATGGTATTTCAGAAATCGAATCTATCTTAATTTTGAAACTTAAACCTACTGATTTTAAAGTTCAATCAAGTATGGCTTCAACTCCTTCTAGTTCAGCAACTGTTTCAAGACCCACACCAGCTACTCCACCTCCTCCAGCGACTCCAGTAGCAACTCCTGTTGCTACGCCTGTAATTCAGCCAAAACCAGTAGTAGCTCCAGCAGCTCCGTCCCCACAGACTCCAGCGGCTCCACCTCCTTCGGCAAATAAACCAGCTCCTCCTGCAAAACCGCCAGCAAAACCTGCTGGAAAAAGTGGTGCAGATAAGCATGCAACTCAGACTGTTCGTGTTGATATGCGTCGTTTGGACGAATTGATGAATCTTGCAGGGGAATTAGTTATCAATAGAACACGTCTTGCAGAAATAGGAACAAAACATAAACTTAAAGATTTAAATGAAGCTCTAACACGTGTTTCTCAAATAAGCAACTCTCTACAAAGCGTTGTTATGCAGGTTCGTATGGTTCCTGTTGAACAGCTCTTTGAAAGATTTCCCCGTATGGTTCGTGACCTATCTAAAAAACTCAACAAAAAGATTAATCTTGTTGTTGAAGGTAAAGAAACTGAAATGGACAGAACCGTTATAGATGAAATCGGTGACCCAATGGTTCACTTGATTAGAAATTCTATTGACCATGGTATAGAAATGCCTGAAGATAGAATTGCTAAAGGAAAACCAGAAGTTGGAATAATCACTTTAGCTGCTCGTCACGAAGGAAATAATGTTTTAATAGAAGTTAAGGACGATGGCAAAGGTGTTGACCCAACAATAGTAGGACGAAAAGCAGTTGAAAAAGGATTGTATACACAAGAACAAATAAACAAGATGTCGCCTGAAGACATACAAAAAATAATCTTTATGGCTGGTTTCTCAACTGCTGCTCAAGTTAGTGATATTTCTGGTCGTGGTGTTGGTATGGACGCTGTTAAAGCAAAACTTGAAGACTTAAATGGCGTTTTAGAGTTAGAATCAAAAGTTAATGAAGGTTCTAAAGTTACTATCAAATTACCATTGACATTGGCTATTCTTCCTGCATTAATGGTTGGAATTGGAAAAGAAGTTTTTGCTATTCCACTTGCTTCTGTTTTGGAAACAATGGATATTTCCAAATCAGACATAAATATTGTTCAGCATCAAGAAGTTACTTTGTTACGTGGCGATGTTTTGCCGATTATAAGATTAAGGAATCTTCTGAATGTTCCTACAACAGAAGAAGAACAAAAGGCTTTAGATGCAAAAGAAGATGAAATATCTATAGTTGTTTGTGCTTCTGGTGAAAAACGAGCTGGATTTATGGTTGATGAACTATTAGGACAACAAGAAATAGTTATTAAGTCATTGGGAAATTTGTTGAGTGGAATTTCAGGGATAATGGGAGCAACAATGCGTGGTGACGGTGATGTCGCTTTGATTCTTGATATTCCTGCATTCTTCCAAAAAGGGTAAGCAAAATAAGATTATAAGAATTATTAAAAGGAGTTATTACTTTGGAAATAGATCTTTCCGAATATATGGGTGCCTATATAGATGGTGCTAGAGAAAATCTTGACTTGATGGATAAAAGACTGCTTGAATTAGAGCAGAATCCATCTAATATAGAAGCGGTAGGTGAAATTTTCAGGGCGGCACATACTCTAAAAGGTATGTCGGCTACAATGGGCTTTGAAAAAATAGCTCATCTTACCCATGAAATGGAAAATCTTCTCGATAAACTGAGAAATAATCAATTAGCTGTAACTCCTCCTGTAATAGATTTAATCTTTGAAACTTTTGATATTTTAAGAACCTTAGTTGAAGATAGTATAAATCAGACAGAATCATCTGTTGACTTATCTGATATTTCCGCAAAGCTTTCAGCAATGGCTAACGGAACTGCAGCACCTGTTCCTGTAGCTACTCCACAAACTAAAGCTCAACCATCTACATCTTCTGGAAAAAAATTCGATTTATCAGAGTTTCAGCTTTCTGAACTTGAAATATCTGGTTTACATGAAGCAATCGAGAGTGGAATTCATATAATTCTTCTTAAAGTTTCGCTTGTGGCAGATTGTTTGTTGAAAGGTCCTCGTGTCTTTATGATAATGAGGGCAATTGAAGAATGTAACGCAACAATTACAAAATCTATTCCAGATGTAAAAGATCTTGAAAATGAAAATTTTGACAGATCTTTCAAGATGCTTTTGATTTCTCCACAGGGCAGTAAAGATGTAAAAGAATCTATCGATGGTATTTCAGAAGTTGAAAGTATTGAAGCTGTTGATTTGACACAAGCTGACATTAATGGCGGTGGGGGAACATCAGTTTCAACTCAAACTGTTGCACCGCAACCAGTTTATGTTGCTCCACAGCCACCTGCAACACCAGCTACACCTCCTCCACCTTCAGCACCACCAGCTGCTCCAAAAGCGGTGTATACTCCTCCTGTTTCTACGCCAGTATCTGTTCCAGCAGCTCCTAGCCAGCCAGCTATTGTTCAGCCTGCAACTCCTCCATCTCAACCAAGCCAGTCTAAAGAAGAGTCTGAAGAAGATGAGAAAGAAGTTATTGGTTTTACTCAACTTATTACTTTTACTTTAGCAGGTGAGACTTATGCCTTAGAAATTCAACAAGTTGAAACTATTATAAATCTTACTAATATTACTAGAGTTCCTAAAGCACCTTCTCATATTGATGGGGTTATAAATTTACGTGGTGAAATTATCCCTGTAATTAATACTCGCCGAAGATTAAGATTGCCAGAAGGTGACATTTCTGCATTGACGCAAATAATTATTCTTACTTTTGATGAAGAAAAAGTAAAAGCTGGCTTCTTGGTTGATAGTGTAAAGGAAGTTATTCGTTTACCAGAAACTTCTATTGAAGCTCCGTCTAGAGTTAGTGAAAGCGTAGATATTGAATATTTGCGTGGTGTAGGAAAAATAGATAACAATATCATTATTCTTTTGAACGCACATCGAATTGTTTTTGATAATCCAAAAGAACAGTGAGATAAAAAATTATAGTGCAGGATCTTTGATGCCGTTGGCTTTAAAAGCTTTTGCTCTATCTATGCAAGTTCCACATTTCATGCAAGGTTTTTCAGACCCTTCGTAGCAAGACCATGTAAGTTCATAAGGAATCCCTAATTTTAAACCTATTTTTACTACTTCGGCTTTGTTGATATTTACAAAAGGAGCTTCTATTTTTAACTGATGTCCCGAACCTTCATAAATTGCTTCATTCATTGCTTTGTTAAAGACAGGGGAGCAATCAGGATAGGCAAATCCAGTAGAGTCATCAGCGTGTGCTCCGTAATATATCACTGAACATTCTTTACTTAATGCGATACTTGCTGCTGTTGAAAGGAACAAACCGTTTCTGAATGGCACATAAGTGCTAACTGGTTTTTCTCCTTTTGTTTCATTTATTTGACTTT
>CAJOQX010000012.1 GCA_905236865.1 Candidatus Rifleibacteriota bacterium | reverse complement strand
ATTTGGTCAGCAAGTTTTCCTAACTTAACTTTTAATGGAGAATCAGGTGGCTCTTGCATATCTTCAGCCATCTTACCCATCATAGTTTTGGTTCCGACTTTCTTAACATCAAGAATGCCAGCACCGTCAAATAATACTACGCCTCTAAAAAGAGAATGCTTATCTACAAAAGTATCACCAGTGATGTTGTCAGGAATAGTAAGACTAGCATCTGTTGAAGCTTCTTTTTTACATTCTTCAGTTTCACCGTTGAGAGCAGAGTTATCTACTTTCATTGTTCCGTCAACAAGAATACCGTCAGCAGGAACTTTATCACCAGCTTGCAAATAAACTTTATCGCCAACAACTACATCATCAAAATTGATTACAGTAATTAAACCATTTCTGTAAACTTTACATTTATCTTTTTCTGTTGAATCTTTTAATGCTCTATATTTTGTATCACTTGCTACGCCTGTTTTAGCAGAAACGACCGCAACGATAAGAACGGCAACTATTGTTCCTACAGGTTCATACCATTCAGATAATGGCTTTCCATCTATTTTGATAAAAGCCAAAATAGTCATAAGAGCAGCGATAATAAGCAATATACGAATCATTGGATCGCTAAAAGTTTCACAAAATTCAGCCCAAAATGTTGTTGGCTCTGAATCAGGAATTACATTAGAACCATTTTTTTCTCGAGATTCTAAAACCTCTTTGTCAGTTAAACCAGAAAATTGCATTTTACATCTCCATAAAAAAATAAAACTAAGACGTTACATAAAACGTCTCTTTAAATCACCAATACTATTATCTTGAGTCGCTTCACCAATAGCATTAAAATGCCATTCATTACCTTCTTTTGTTAGTTCACCAGCAATCATTGCTGTCATTTTATCATAGTTTTCGGACAAATTATATTTACATATTTCAACTTTACTAGAAAGATCGACTATTCTAATATAAGCATTTTTTATCATTCCAAAATGTTGCTTTCGTTCATGTGCACTAAAGATATTGACTGTAAAAACAATTCCGTTATAATCACTAGGAACTGTTTTTAAATCAACATTTATTACTTCATCGTCACCTTTTCCAGCACCTGTTAAATTATCACCAGAATGGCAAACAGCTCCTGATTTGTGTTTCTTTCGTCCAAAATACACAATATCTTGATTTTCGTTAAGTAATTTTCCGTCTTTTAATAGAAAAGCTGAAGCATCGCAATCTATGTTCTGCGAACTAAATAGAGCAAACAAACACCCTTGACCTTGTGTTTCAGCATCCCAACCTAAGCCAACCATTATTTTTGATAAACCATTTTTTTCTTTGCTAAGATTTATCTTTTGCCCTTTTTTTAATGAAATAGTCAATTTTAATTACCTCAATTTAGTCTTTTTTGCCAGGAATCCATTGAATTCCCCAATTAAAAGCTTTATCCATAGATACATGACCATTATAAAATTCAACAAGTTTTTGTACACTAAATGTTTCGTCATTTTGGTTTTCTAACATAACTAATGCACAATTTTTATATTTTGAATCGTATTCATCAAGATGAACAACTATGTCTTCGGCACCAGGATATTTAATTGTTACAACGGCTTCAGCATCTTTCCAATTGGCAACGCCCTCATATATAAAAGTAAAGATAAGAATACGTTTGATTTCTGATATTTTATTGCCATTTATTCTTAAATTTTCTCCTCCAACACTTTCACCAGTTCTGTCATCGCCATCTAAAGCAATGTATGGTGGTTTTGTGAGGCTACCAAAATTATTACCTAGAGCTTGAACAGCACTTTTGTAACCATTTTTCATTTCAAACAAACAAGCCAAATCCAAATCTATACCGTTTCCAGAACTAAACAATGAGTCAAAAAAAACTGAACTTTTAGGTTTTGAATTCCATTTCAAATTAACTAGTATTTCACCTAAGCTATCTTTCTTTTTCAGGTTTATACGTTCTCTTTTTTTTAATATTATTGTCATACATACTCCTGTTAAACAATATATTAATATAGAAAAACTGTTTTGCTAATTTTACAAAACAGTTTTTCTTAAATCGGTTTTTTATTCAGAATCTGCTTCTAAACCATAACGTCTACAGAGAGCTGCCAATCCACCTTGGAATCCACTTCCTATAGCGTTAAAACGCCATTCTCCACCACTTTTATATATTTCTGCCGCTACAACCGCTGTTTCTATAGAGAAATCTTCACCGAGGTCGTATCTAACAAGTTCTTCACCAGAAGCTCTATCTACAACTCTGATGTAAGCATTAGAAACTTGACCAAAGTTCTGTCTTCGCCTTACAGCGTCATAAATAGTAACAGTAAAAGCGATTTTTTCAACATAAGGAGGCATCTTGGAAAGATCGATTTGAATTTCTTCTTCATCGCCCTCGTCAGAACCGTCACCACCAACTTTATTGTCGCCACTATGAGTTATAGCACCACTTTCATGTTCCAAATTTCCATAGAAAACAAAATCACTTTCATTTCTACATTTACCATTAGAACCACAAACAAAAGCAGAAGCATCTAAGTCAAAATCAAAGCCAGTATCAAACTGATTAGTATCCCAACCAAGACCTACTAATAAACTAGACAGTCCAGGTTTTTCTTTAGTAAGATTAATTCTTCCACCTTTTTTTAAATTAATAGCCATCTTAAACCTCAATTATTCAGAATCAGCATCTATACCATAATGTCTGCAAAGAGCAGCCAAACCACCTTGGAAACCGCTACCTATAGCATTAAAACGCCATTCGTTTCCACTCTTATATATTTCAGCAACTACTATATCGGTTTCTATTGAAAAATCTTCACCGAGGTCGTATCTAACAAGTTCTTCACCAGAATTTCTGTCTACAACTCTGATATAGGCATTAGAAACCTGACCAAAGTTTTGTTTTCTTCTTACTGCATCATAAATAGTTACTGTAAAAGCTATTTTTTCAACATAAGCTGGTAACTTAGAAAGGTCGATTTGAATTTCTTCTTCATCGCTATCGCCATTACCATCACCACCGACTTTATTGTCACCGCTATGAATAATAGCTCCACTTTCGTGTTTTAAATTGCCATAGAAAATAAAATCACTATCATTCTTACATTTGCCACTAGCATCGCAAACGAATACAGAAGCATCTAGGTCAAAATCTGTTCCAGTATCAAACTGATTGGTATCCCAACCAAGACCAACTAATATTTTAGACAAACCTGGTTTTTCTTTTGTAAGATTAATCTTACCACCTTTTTTTAAATTAATAGCCATTTTTTACCCTCCAATATTACTTAGCCCCAGGAACTTCGAACATTTTTCCATATTCGCTCTTGAGACTTTCAAGTCGTTTTTTGTCATCCATACGCTGTTTCTTGGCAGCTTCTTGAATTCTTTGAGTTTCCTGAATTCCATTAACGATTTCTTTCCAGCTGTTTTCTAAAGTTTCAACCTTAATAGAACTACCGCTAGTTTGTTTTGCAATTAATTTGCTATTGTTTGCAAAATTCTTTGCATTCTGCATAATAAGTTTATTGGTAGTATCGTCAAGAGCTTGCAAAGCTTCTGCTTGCATTCTTTGGCGTTTAATATGAATAGCCTGTGCGAGATTAGTTTTGAAAATTGGCAATGTAATAATAAAAGCAGAATTAATTTTACGAGCCAAATTCATGTTGTTATACTGCTGATTCTTGATAACTGGCAAGGATTGCATAGCAACCATTTCTGCTTTTCTCAAATCATCAACTCTCTGATCTAGCATATCTTTTGCATTGTTATAAGAATTTAAAAGAAGCATTGTTTCATTATCGCCAGTGCGGTCAAATTCTGCCTTAGTATCAGCAATAACCTGATCAAGTTCTTTGCAAGCTTCTTCACCAGCAACTATATATTTTACTAATTTTTTATAAAACTGAATATTAGCTTGATATATTTCTTCTTGTTCACGGTTAGCTTGTTTTATTTCGGTTTCATACTTCTTTAACTGAGTATAAATTTTGTCTATTTCATTTCCGAAAGTATCATATTTTTTAAGTATTCTATCAAGTTCTCTCTTAAATCTGCTTGAATTAAAAATATTAAGTATTTTATCAAACAAATTTGGTGGAGGCGGTGGTTCTAGTTCTGCTGGTTCAAATTTTCCCATTAACTTATTAAGAGAAACAAGAAGCTCACTACTTTCATTAAGCTGTGGCATAGTGACGTTGTTCAAAACGGCATCGGCAGCTTTTGAAATTTCTTCTGCAGCATCGGCTCCAAAATTTGTAATTGTTTCTATGTTATGTACTTCAATTTGACTAGTTAAAGCTTGAATTTCTGGTGAATTTCTCAATTCATCATAAACAGATTTTTGTTCAGCTTCGACAGAGTAAGTTGGAACTTCTACCAATGCAGTAGTTGTTGCCTGTGTTTGAACAGTCGCAGCAGTTGCGGCTTGTGTAGAAGCTTGCGGTTGATTGTTGCCCAAGTTAATACCCATTTATACTTCTCCTTGTTAAATCATTACCATAACCTAGTATGCAAAAAATCTTTAAGTCTTGAAAAAGGATTATCAAGCTTAGAGAAATCTGGAACTTCGCTATCAAAGACACATTCACCTATTTTAAATGTTTTATAATCTCTTTTTAATAAAGAAGAATCAAAACACTCAAAATCTGTTGGTGTGTACATTAAAACATCAAAGCCTAAAAAATGCAAGAAATTTGCCACAACTGTTTCTTCTAAAGTAAAAGTATATCGCTTAGTTGAGATAAAAATATATTTAGGAGGAACTTTTGTAAAATCAAAATTCTGAAGTTTTAAAAGAATATCTTGAGATAAATCTAACAAAACTCCCAAAACAGTATATTCTGTACCGTTTCGACCTATTCCATCAACAACTTTTTCATCCAAAAATGTTTGTATTTTTTCGAGCAAATAATCTTGTTTATCTATATTTAAAAAACCATATTTGTAATCTCTGCTTTTTTTTATATTATTAATCTGAAGTTTACCTTTTATATCTATGTATCTTGTAGCATTGCCAGCGATATACCTAGCAGAAGAATTCTGCAACCATGGGAAGGTACCTACAACAGATGTTTCAGAAGTCATTAAATCCTTAATTTTAATCCAATATTCATTTATTCTGTCTCTCCCACCTTCAACTCCGTTAATTTTTGCAAATATTACAGGCATAAATACTTCGGAATCTGTGTTAGTAAAACCAGGTCTATAACGAAGTTCTTGCGACCAAAGCTGAGTAACTTCATAAGTGCTTGAATCTAAAGTTATAACTCTTGCTTTATTAAACTGTTGCAAAGAATAAGAGCCTTCTATATGTAAAACTTGATTGATTTCTTTTTCTGCCTGACCTGCAAATGTTGTTTCTCTAATAGCTCCATTTTGAGCAGGAAATCTATCTAAATTAAGCATTTCTTCATAGAAAACTTTTTTTGCATTTGGACTTATATCGTAATCTGTAATACTGTTTGGGAAAAAGCAAATTACGTCAACAGGTAGCTTAGATAGTAACGAAAAAAACATTTTTTCAGCTACTTTCGGTGGTTTATTTCCTAAGAAAATAAAAGTTGCACATTGAGGTAGTTTTAAACCTCCAATTAGTTCAGGCAAAATGCGCTTCATCCAACATACTATATTTACTGCAAAGTTATTTAATTTTGTTATGTTTCCAAGATATGGACCTGCTTCTTCATACATAGTCGCTTCAAAAGCTTTTTTCATCATATCTTCTATTTCTTTTTTTCTGGCAAAGACAATATTTCTTGAAAGAACAGCAACTAATTGTTGAATACTAGTAAAATTACCTCGTGTTAAACTAGCAACTTCTTCAGGAGTAGCTACTGGAATCTGATTATTAAAAATTATAGGCTTTCTGTTTTTCCCTAACAGTTTTTTATAAAAATCAGAGAGAGAAGAATTGTATGAATATTTATCTTCTACTCCGTATTGTACGAAGAAAACATTTGAAAAACCGTTGGCAGGAGGCTGTCTTTGAATAAAATCGGTTAAAACCGTATTGTAATTTAAAGTAACTTGTCCAACCCATGTATTTAAGCAGGCATTAGGATTGACTACAACAGTAGGCAAAGAAACACTATTAGATTTAATTGCGGTAGTCGGTAAATTGCTATTGGGTTGCCTTGTAGCTGGAACAGGAGTATTATTTGTTCTTGGTTTTGAATTCGGTCTTGGAACAGAACTCAATCTTGCAGCAATAGTGTTTTTTTGTGGAGATTTGACTGTTGGTGCAGATCCGAACATTATTTTTTCAATAATGCTTCTTAGGGTTATATTTGGAGTGAAAGGAACTAAATCTGGAGCAGAATATAGATCTGAAAAAGAAGAATCTTTGTCTAAGGAAAGATAAGGTTTGTCACCATTTGGAAAAACATAAAGAATGTCTGCACCTAACTTTGAAACAATATCAAGAAAAATTAATTCATGTTTGCTCGTCTTATCCCAAACTAATATTTTTGGAATAGAATCGTTTCCAAATTTAGGAATAACCATTTGAAATTTACAATAAAACCAACATAAGAATTTCAAATATAAATTACACAATACATTTTCTGGTTTTCCAGATTTTAACTCTTTTGAAAAAAATTCAAAAAACAAATCGCCAATATTTTTAGCTTTTGTTGAATCTAAACCTCTAAGCAAAGATTTTAATTTTGTTTGGAAAAAAGCAGAATCAATTTTAAAATCTCTTCCAAGTATATTCAAACAATATTCAACATTGCTAGTATCGGGATTTTTAATTCCACCATCAAGCAATAACCCATTAGATCTAGCGGTTGTTATATATTTTGATAGAAAATCATCTACCTTGCTACTAGTAGCGTTTAGTCTATAAACAAAAACTTGATTATCGCCACGTTTAGAAGCTGGTAGAAAAAAAATTTCTAAATCTGTTATTCTTCCACGCTTAAACATTAGAATTATTCGTATCTACTTGCCAATTGGCAAACGTTTTCATCACGAGTAGACTCACCAACAGCTTGAAATTGCCATTCGTTTTTGTTGTCTCTATATAGTTCACCAAATATTACATGAGTAGCATTAGGATAATTATCTGTTAAATTATAGCGGCATATTTCTTGTTTAGTATTTTCATCAACAATTCTTATATAAGTATTCTTTATCATTCCAAAATGTTGGTGTCTAGGTAGAGCACGATAAATACCAACTGCAAGAACAATTTTGTCATATTCGCTTGGAACAGATTTAAGATTTACAAAAATCTGTTCGGCATCACCTTTTTCACCAGCGGTATTACCAGTAAGATTGTCGCCCATGTGCACGACACTATCACTTCTGTGCTTAAGATTGTTATAAAATACTAAATCTTCTCTTTTTGTAAACTTTCCATTTTGCAACAATATAGCAACTGCATCACAGTCAAAATCATCATCGGAATCGCTACCACCACCAAGTAAAGCAAAAAGACAACCAGGATTATTTGATGAATTAGAAGAATTTTCGTCCCAGCCTAACCCTACAAGAACTTTAGACAAACCTCGGTTTTCTTTAGAAAGATTTATTCGTTCACCTTTTTTGAGTTTTATTGTCATATTTCACCCTTAAAAATAATTCTAAATTAGCAAACAAATTTTATTTTATCTTTTAATATATTTATAGTCAAGTTTTTTAAGGCTTTAGCACAGGTCAAATACGAACTTTTTCTTTTGTTAATGAGGCTTTTGAAGATTGACACGCCTCTTTCAGAGGCTCGCAATTGTAGAAGTTAAATAATTAGTTACATTTATTTCATCTGTTGAAAGGTGAATTGTCCTAAAGCCTCCCCTGGGAGGCTGTCTAAAAACTAAGAATTTGTTGAAAATTCAGTGTGTGGAGTAATGTCCTCACCCTCTTTCGTAAAGGGGGACTAAGGGGGATTTTAAATTAATTAGAATAATCTAATTATGGAGTCGAAACCTAGTTGTTAGACAGCCTCCTTGGAGGAGAAATGAGAGATGAGAGATGAGAGATGAGGGATAAGGGATTTGTTTTAGATAAAGTTTCCGTTAGCCCTGACTTGCTCTGTTTATTAAATCTATGT
>CAJOQX010000011.1 GCA_905236865.1 Candidatus Rifleibacteriota bacterium | reverse complement strand
ACCTGTTCCTGATTACATAGAAGAAAATGTTAGTACAAAAGTTGTAAAAATAATTCAATCTTACGTTGGCGTAATAAACAAGATGGTTTGGCGAAAAGATTAATACTTTTTGTTTTTTATTCGTTAAAAGTTGAAAGAGTATAGCCGATTCTATTTGAGCTTATTAGCATAAGCGTAGCTCTACGCTTTTAAAGTTTAACGGAGGTTTTACCTTGTTTAGCTCATTCTTTGCACCCTTATCGATTAGAATTATATTTTCTATCGTTACTTCTTTCTTGTTGGCAATGATTATTGCACCAAGAGTTATAAAAAATTTAAAATCTCGTCAGATAGGACAAACTATTAGAGAAGAAGGTGTTAAGGAACACTTGAAAAAAGCAGGTGTTCCAACTATGGGTGGGATAATTATTCTCATTCCTTTATTGGTAACTAGTATTTTATGGGCTAAGCTTAATCCTTACGTTTTATTTGTAATTGTAGTGACAGTAGGAATGGGGCTTGTTGGATTTTTCGATGATATAACAAAAGTAGTTAATGCCCGTTCTTTAGGTTTAACTCCTAGACAAAAACTCTTTTTTCAAATAGCAATAGGTATAGCCGCCGCTTTTTTCATAAAAATGTATCCTGATTTGAAATTCGCTATAGCTACTGGTAATCAATTATCTTCTATTCCATCCTCATCTGTTCAAATACCTGTTTTGGGGCATCTTGATTTGGGTTGGTTTTATATTCCTGTTGCTTTATTTGTAATAGTAGGTTGTACAAATGCTGTTAATTTAACCGATGGTCTTGATGGACTAGCTGCTGGAACAGTAACTTCTGCCATAACTCCATTTTTGTTTATTACATATTGTTGTGGTCATTTAGTTTTTGCAAAACATCTTGAAGTTGCTTATATTTCTGGAGTTGGGGAATTAACAGTTATATGTGCCGCAATTATTGGTGGTTGTTTAGGCTTCTTGTGGCATAACTCTCATCCTGCGGCAGTATTTATGGGTGATACAGGTTCTTTAGCTTTGGGTGGTGCGATAGGAGCTATTGCATTAGCTAGTAAAACCGAATTTTATTTAGCTATTGCAGGCGGAATATTCGTTTGTGAAGCTCTATCTGTAATTATTCAAGTAAGTTATTTTAAAATTACTCATGGAAAACGAATATTTAAGATGAGTCCAATACATCATCATTTTGAGCTATGTGGCTGGCCTGAAGAAAAAGTAGTTATAAGGTTCTGGACAATTGGCTTGATGCTTGCTCTTGTAGCTCTAACAATATTCTGTGCAAGATTAGTTGCAGGTATAAATTAGGGGGGAATAAAAATAGCTGGACCTATTATTACTTTATTAGTTGCTGTTATAATTTTTTTCTTATTAATTATTCTTGGCTCTAAAATTAGTGATGAAAAAAAGATAGTTGGTTTAATGCTTTGCTTTATTCTTGTTATTGCTGGAATTATTTGGTATAGAGAAGTTAAGAAAGAAAAAAGAAACTTATACTATGAAAATATGTTGTGTTTGTCCAGAATTGTTACTATGACAGTAGCTATAGAGAGGTATAATATTAAAAATATAGATACTAAAAATATAATAGAATATTTAGAAGAAGATATTATAAAAGAACTTATAGAAGAAAAATATTTATCTTCTGATTTTATAAAATTATATAGAAATTGGGGGTGTGTATATAAAAGTCATGGGGATATATCTACTTCTTTAGGGGAAATATATTGCAAAAAACATGGTAATAAAAAAGAATTAATTAAAAAAGTTAATGATTTAGTAAAATATAAAAAATGATATAACTAAAATTAACAAAAAACAGACTTGGGTATCCAAGTCTGTTTTTTGTTATATCTTACACCTTAAATCTTACTTTACTATCTTAAATGGTTCGTAAGTAATTTCAGGAATTTCTTTTAAAGATTCTGCATAAGAAATAACAGCATCTCTCATAAGAATTCCAGAACCCTTCATAGATTCAGGTTTAGCAAAGAAAACATCACCACCATCATTACCATCAGCTATGAAACTTGTTACAGCAATAGTATAATTTTTATTTGAGTCTAATGGTTGACCATTTACTTTTATATTTGTCGCTTTGCCTTCTGTAAGGTGTAATTCTCCTGTTGCACCTGCTACAACAGTAGAACTTTGTTTGTTCCAAATCTTAGCTGCATGGTCGAACATTTTTTGAACTTGATCGCCTTTGAGTGTAACAACAATAATTTCGTTGTCAAAAGGCAGCATAGTATGAATATTGCCAACTTTTATATCACCTGCAGCTATATCACATCTAACACCTTTTGCATTTACCATACCAATATCTGCTTTTGTTATATATTTTAAACCTTCACAGGTAAAAATTCCCGCTGGTCTCATAACTTTACTTCTAAGGTCTTTTTCATAAGGAAGACCTTTTTCTGAATGTGCAATTACTCTATTAACCATTTTAATACGAGTTTGGTCATAGTATTCAACCAGATCTTTTATAGATTTTGGAGCATAAACTTCATGTTCTGGAAGCACTTCTATAAGCTTTCCATCCCATTTTGTAATTTTTTTATTATCATCAACAGTTAAGTCTATACGACCAAGATAATGACCCCATTCATAAGCTTCTGTAAAAAGTGTTCCGCCAAGTCCATTATCATAATCACCAGCAATTTCGTTATGCTTAATAAGTTCAGGCTTCATAATCTTTGAATGAGTATGACCGCCAACAACAACATCTATTTCAGAAACACTAGCAGCTAGTTTTCTATCTGTTTCAACTTCAGCATGGGATATTACAATAACCAAATCAACGTAAGGCCTAATTCTTTTTGCTGTTTCACGAATGTTTTCTATGTCATCAAGAAGCTTCATTTTATTGGTTTCTTTGATATTGCAATCAGACCAGTTGTCGTGACCGATTCTGCCTATTACACCAATTTTTAAGCCATTTCTAATAAATATAGCATAAGGCTGAAAAACGTGCTTTTTACCATCAGGCCATACAACATTACTACCTAGAAGCCTTATTTGAGTTTTATCAATCATCTCAAGCAGATGTTCTATTCCTAAATCTAATTCATGGTTTCCCATTGTTGTAGCATCAACGCCTATTGCCTTAGCCGTTTTGAAGCTTGCTTCACCTTTGAAAAGAGTGAAAAATGTTGTTCCCTGCCAAATATCACCAGCATCAAGTATTAGAGGTTCATTTACTTCCTGTTTGATTTTTTCAATTAATCCAGCTCTACGAACAATACCACCTTTGTTTGTACCGTGAGATGGGTCATCGTAAGGAATCAAATGGGCATGAGTGTCATTTGTATGAAGAATAGTCAATGTTTTGTCAGCAAATACTGCTGGAGCAAAACTAATTATTACAGCAAAAATTAAAGCGATTTTTAAAATTTTATTTCTATTTGACATTTTTTTCCCTTATTACTTATAGATTAGAAAATAAAAGGCTTTAGCCTCTTATTCCACCAACTACAGCAAGCAAAGCTTGTAATTCACACCAAGCTTTGCTTGGTTAATTATTTCAAATCTTCCAAAAAATGAGCAACTAATTCATATACCTTACCAACAGATGGTAAATAAAGCCTTTCAGTTGGTGAATGAATATCAACAGCGTCTGGACCGATAGAAATCATTTCCATACCAGGGTGCTTGTCGCCAATAATACCACATTCCAATCCAGCATGAATTGTAACTACCTTTGGTTCTGTCTTAAAAAGCTTTTTATAAATATCTTGGCATTGTTTTACAAGTTCAGAATCAAAATTTGGCTGCCATGGAACATAGCCGTTTCCACTCCAAACATGTGCACCAGCAAGTCTACCAACAGATTCAACTCTTGAAGTTATTGCGTCTCTTCGGCTAATAACACTACTTCTTTGACTTGTCTGAACTAGAAGCTGACCTTCCACAACTTTTACAATAGCTAGATTGGAAGAAGTTTCTGTAAGATTCAGTTTTTTGATTGTACTTGCTACCCCATGTGGAATTGCTCGCAAGAAATCAAGAACTTTTACACTTAGCCAAGAAAGCATAGCTCGTCTATCTTGTGGCTCAAAGCTTTCATCAAGAACCAATTGAATATTCGGATCTGTTTCTGAAAATTCGCTCTTTATAATCTTTGCCATTTTGGTAGCAACATCTTCGATTGATTCTTTGTCTGCTACTGGAGCAAAGAAAGTTGCCTCACAATCGCGAGGAATTGCATTATGAGCAGAACCACCATGAATATTGATAATTCTTATATCTGTAATATTTTCTAGATTCTGTATTATTCTAGCAAGAACTCTAATAGCATTTGCACGTTCACAACTAATGTTTTCACCTGAATGACCACCTGTACAACCTGCAACCTTTATTAAAAATGGAACATAATCGTTTGGGACTTCATCATATTCAAGGTCTAGAGCAAGATGAGTATCTTTTCCACCAGCACAACCTATGGTGAAAACACCTTCATTTTCAGAATCTAAGTTGATTAGGTATTTCCCCTTTAAAACATTTTCGCCTAAACCGTTTGCACCTGTTAAACCTCTTTCTTCATCAACAGTGAAAAGTAATTCAAGGTCTGGATGTTTAACCGAAGAATCAGTAACTAATGCCATAGATATAGCTAGAGCAACACCATCATCTGCTCCGAGAGTAGTGTTGTTTGCTCTCATCCATTCGCCTTCGATTATTGTTTCTATCGGGTCTTTGGTAAAATCATGATTCGAGTCTGGAGTTTTTTCGCAAACCATATCAAGATGCCCTTGAAGAACAATCTTTGGATTATTTTCCATGCCTTTTGTGGCAGGAACTCTGATAATGAGGTTTCCTGTTTCATCTACCTGATTTTCAAACTTATGTTTGTTTGCCCAAGCAACCATAAATTCACGAATTCCTGTTTCATTACCTGAACCTCGTGGAACTTTGCTAATCTGTTCGAAATAATTTATAACATTCTTGGTGTTTGCATCCATTTTATAGGATTTGGTTTCTTTTGTTTTGCCCATTTCAAACTCCTTATTTTTTATGTAAAAATAATTATACCATAGTTTGTATTAGTATTATCTTTTTTTTATCCTTTTTCGTTATTTATACTTTCTATAAAATCAACAGATAAAGTTTACATAATATTAATTATTTTTAAATTATATAAAATCATTAGAGAAGCAAGGCAAACGCAAACTTTTTATTTTACTGATAAGGCTTTTCATAGTTAATAGATTCATAATAATGACAGTGAGACGCGAGACTTTTTTCTCCGAATAAGACCCGTTCCCTCAAAGACAATTCAAGACAGTTATGTTCAGAGGTCGCAAGAGGAGAAATATGTCGAACAAGCGAACTGTCATTGTATGTTTTATATTTTTTCTAGATGGACTTCGTTTTGCTTT
>CAJOQX010000010.1 GCA_905236865.1 Candidatus Rifleibacteriota bacterium | reverse complement strand
CCTCTAACTCTTACATTTAAAAAATATAGACATAAAAAAATAATATTGGTAAAATAATTAAAATAACTAGAAAAAAACCATTGGAGTAAAAATGCTTAACAAGAAAAAAATACGAAAAATATTGAGTTTTTCATTAATTTGTTTCATTTTTCTTTGCGCAATGGTTTTTATATGTGAAACAGCAGACGCTAGAGCTGGCGGTGGTCATCGCTATTCAAGCGGTAGAAGCGGAGGTGGTTCTAGCGGTGGCGGTGATATAATCTCATTAATACGACTAATTTATTGGTTGATTAGATTATGCATAGAATACCCTTTAATTGGAATTCCTCTAACAATAGTTGTAGTATGTGTAGGTATATATATTTATATACAAGGAGATAACTATGTTGTTGACAGCACAATTAGAAAAGGCACTTCACTTTATCCTACTGTAGTAGGAAACACAAACTTAAGAAAAATAAAAGAAAAAGATCCTGCTTTCAATGAAGCTGATTTTTATAATAGAGCTCAAAAAGCTTTTAAGATTATCCAAGATGCTTGGAGTAAACGTGATTTAAGTTCGGCAGAAGCTTTTATTGCTGATGGAACTTACGAACAATTCCTAATTCAATTAAATACTTTAAAAGAAAATCATTTAATTGACGTTATGGATAACTTGAAAATCAGAAATACTCATATATTGGGTTTTGAATCAGACAATAATTTTGATACTATCCATCTTGGAATTAATGCTGTTGGCTTAAACTATAGAATTGATGAAAAAACAAAACATTTTGTTGAAGGCGATAGGTCTGACCAAGATTTTGCAGAAGTTTGGACTTTCCTAAGAAAAACAGGTGTAAAAACATTAAAGAAACCTGGATTAATAGAAGGATATTGCCCTAACTGCGGTAATCAAATATCTATAGGAAGGCACGCAAAATGCTCTTCTTGTGGAGCTATACTTCGTTCTGGAGAGTATGACTGGGTTTTAGCAAGTATCACTCAGGCTTGTGAATGGACAGAAAGAAGTAACAATGCTATACCTGGTGTAAAAAGATATATACAACATGATTTAGGATTTAATGTTCAACATATAGAAGACCTTGTATCAGTTATGTTCTGGCGTAAAAATGAAGCTGAACGCATAAGCGATGTTGCTCCATTAAGAAAAATAGCTTCCAACGAATACTGTGACTCTCAAACAAATTTCTATAGACCTGATTTAGACGGCAATCATAATTTCTTTACGGAATGTGCTGTAGGTTCAATTAGGTTAATGGGAGTTGATAACATTACAAGCGACAAAGTCGATTATCTTTATGCAAAAGTAATATGGAGCGGGATTCCTGCAAAGAAATTACGTGATGGCTCTATAAGGAACATTATTAATGCCAAACAAAACATTAAAGAAGTTTTCGTATTAAAACGAAAACACGGAGTAAGAACAGACATTAAAACATCGCTTAGCAGTGCACACTGTCCAAACTGCGGTGCTATGACAAGTGACTTTTTAGCAAATGAATGTGAATATTGTGGAACCGTATTAAATGATGGTTCAAGAGATTGGGTTCTTGAAAATGTATTAGATCAAAACGATTCAAGAATTTCTAAAGCTTTACTTCTAATTAGAGATGAAGATAACCGTTTTCGTGCTGTTGTTAATAGCCGTAGCGAACAAAATGCTGGAAAATCTAATGCTATCGCCAATAAAACAAATCAAAAACAGCTAATAGAAGATTATTCTGCAAATATGAACAGTATATCTGGTATGACCATGATTAAGTGGACTATTGCTATGATGCTTGCAGATGGTATAATCGATCCAAAAGAACAAGAAATAATATACGAATATGGTTTACGTCGTGGAATAGGCAAAAATCAAATTGATACTCTTGTTGAAGAAATAAAATCTCAAAGTTCTCCTCTCGATTATGTTGCAGAATCTACTGATTTACCTGTTGATATTGAATTAGTCCGTATGTTGGTAAGAGTAGCTTTTGCAGATGGAAAAATAGCCAAAGAAGAATTAGATATGCTTCGTTATGTTGCCAGACGTATTAATATGTCAGAAGAACAAATCAAGAGATTGCTTATGGATGAAAAAATGAGACTTTATAGAATATCTAAGGCTGTTATTAAAGAATCTAAGAATTATTGATATTAAGTCATAAGCTATTAGACATAATCAGTAGTATTGTTACCACACTTTTATGTGGCAT
>CAJOQX010000009.1 GCA_905236865.1 Candidatus Rifleibacteriota bacterium | reverse complement strand
CTTTGATAATTTATACTTCAGAACTATCAACCAATATGGAGTCAGTTCACCTTTATCTATGCGTTCATCATAAAAATATGACAAAAATTTTTCTTTTTTACCAGCTATTTTACTTATTGTTTTCATAAGTCTGCTTTTTCTATAAAGGTTATAATAAACAGCACCATCTTTTATAAGTTTGTAAATTGGCTTTATTTTTGATAGATAGACTTTTTCAATATCAGAATTATTTTTATTTTTTTCATAAATAGATTCTGCTGCATAAATACCTGTTTGTGCTGCAAAACTTATACCTTCACCAGTGATAGGGTCTATAAAACAACCAGCATCTCCAACCATTAAAATATGCTTTTTCCAAACTACTTTTTGATATAAGTTGATATAAGACATCGCACCCATAATAGGGTATTTATCAATATTTTTTACCCCTAGATTTTTCATGAAATTTAAAATAATCTTTTTTCCATCTATAGAGGAATTCAAATATTTTCCAATTCCAATGCAAACTTTATCTCCTTTAGAAAAGACCCATGAATAAAGGTCTTTAACAATATTATAGTAGATATTAACATCTTTAGCATTTGGAAAATCTTCTTTATCTACGTTTACTTCGAAATAGAGGATATTAGGAAGAATAGCCTCAAAATCTTTTTTCCCTTTTGCGAGAAGTTGCTTTACTCTGCTATTTGCCCCATCCGCAACAACTAGATAATTATATTGTATTTCTTTTCCAGAACTTAATTTTGCAATACGGTTGTCAAAATCAACTGTATTTATTCCATCGCCTTCTATAGCCTCTCCTCCGATTTTTTTATAATGTTGGAAAAGCCAATTGTCCATTTTAAAACGTTCAACTAATCGAATTGGTTCGACAGTTTGAAATTCAGCAAATTTTTCCAATCCCCAATATAATTTAATTTTATTTTCTAAACTTGAAGTAGATTCTTCATAGAATTTTTTATAATCTTCTTTTGATAATATACTTTTGAAAGCTTTATTGGCTTTTTGTGTCAAAAGCCCACCACAAAGTTTATTTCGTGGAAAGTTTTGACTGTCAACAAGCAAACATTGCTGTTTAAGCTGCATTAAGCGTAATGCACAAGCTGTTCCAGCAGGACCTGCCCCTGCAATTAAAATATCTGTTTTTAGCATTTTGTTTGTTCTCCAGAACTTTCCTGCACAAGTATATTTTCAGAATAATCGTAACTCATAGATTTTCACCAAATTTATACTTCAATTTCTCCGTTCATTAGTTTTGGTAATAAGCGGTCACGAGTCATTTTTTTATTAGCAATTAGTAATTAAGAATGAGTAATAATCAATGTCTGTAATGTAACGAATATCTCAAACCTTGATTAAATTCGTCATTTTCGAGCCTCAATCTGTAACATCTTTTAAAGCATTACCACTGTAATCGTAAGTTGTTGATTCATGGGTTTGATAATTTTCATAATCAAATTCTTTTGTGCCTATTCCAAAAATATGTGCTAATGTTTCACTGCTACCACCAGCTTGAAAACCACGATACATTTGAGCACCTATATAAATATAGCCTACTATACATAATTCACCCTGTGAAGTTTCCATTCTAAATGGAAAAGTTGCATAATCATGATTTTTTAGAAAACTGACCCCAATAACATCATCAGATTGAGTTCCATAAGTAACAAAATAAGTTTTCATCTGAGTATCGCCATCTTTATCAATACTAAGACCAATGTTATATTCACCTGATTTCGCTACTACCATCTTTGAATCAGAGTATATAATACTATCGTTACTAAATCTTTTTTTGAAACTGTCTAAGGAACTATCTAATACTTCTTCTACATCATAATCAGTTTCAGGTATTTCTATTTTGGCAATATTTAATAATACTTTTCCTGTATGAGTTTCTACATTTTTTTCCCATAAATCATTAGGGAAAACCGATGTTCTATAAGAATTGTTGATATTTGATCTTATTGAAGATAAAGGGAATAAATTAGCAATATTGTTTCTTAATCTTGAAATAACATTCGAAACCGCAGTTGCCTGTAATGTTTGATTATTAATAATAGAATTACCATTATCTCCACTTCCACTGTTTCCAGCAGAATTTCCACCACCACCGCCGCCACCGCAGGCAGTTAAAGAACAAAGAACTACTATTAATAATATTGCTGTTAATGACTTAAAAAATAAGCTTTTCATCAATTACTCTCCTATGTATACTACTTTTTTATACTCTGTTAATTCACAATTATAATCTTTATAAAATAAAAAGCAATAGAGACACAATTATTATTTCTACGCAACCTTTACGATTACAGGAATACCTTCTCGAAGCATAAAATACTTTTCTTCATTTATCTGTAACAGAGATGATGAGGAAAGTCTTTGTTCCAGAATTTCTTTTGCTGCTTCTATCTGGCTTTCGTTTATCCATGGGTTCAGCTTTTTAAGTGCTTCTTTGAAATATCTGAACAAAAGAATTTCTTTATATTCTTTTCTGCCGAAAGTGCCTTTTTCGCCTAATACTTCGGTATTATAGGCAAATTGAACTTCCCAGCCCAATTCTTTCTGAAGTAGTTTCCCAGCACTTTCCTGCACAAGTATATTTTCAGAATAATCGTAACTCATAGATTTCACCTACTTTATACTTCAATTTCACCCGACATCAGTTTTGGGAGCAAGCATATTAATACCATCTTTCGTAGAGACTGTCTAAAAACTAAGAATTTGTTAAAAATTCAGTGTGTGGCGTAATGTCCTCGCCCCCTTTCGTAAAGGGGGATTAAGGGGG
>CAJOQX010000008.1 GCA_905236865.1 Candidatus Rifleibacteriota bacterium | reverse complement strand
GCTCTAATCTCTTATCTCTCTACTCTAAACTCTTATTATACAGAGTTCGCAAGAGGAAAAATATATTGAACAAGCGAACTATCTATTGGTAAAAATACCTTTTTCAATCTTCGTTAATAAACCTAAACTTATGGTCATGGATAGAGAGCTTATTGTTCAAATGAATATTTGGCTGATGGCAAATAGTACAGTTAGTTCCTGGTGAATCTTCAGGGTGTTCGGTCTTGTCTGTATGACAAGTTAAACAGTATTGGTCATAAGTTAAATATTTTGAGCCATCTGTTGTTTTATATTCTCTGAAATTTTGGCAATAGTCGCAGGTTAATCCAGAAGCTAGGAATAGACGGGATTTAAGAAATTTCCACTGCCTTTGTCTATCTTCTAGACTTTCATCGCCAATAAAATTATCAGAAGTCTGTCCAGGTTTTGGAGTTAATCCAGAATAATAATCTTCAAGATTGTCACCTGGTTTATAACCTGCTGCAAAAAGATAATCGCCAGATTCATCCATTCCAGAAGTATGGCATGACATACAAATCATCTCTTGATATATAGGTTTCATTTTCTTTATTGATGTAATAAAGTCTGGGGATTTCTTTTTTATGTGTTCTGCTCCAGGTCCATGACAGGCTTCACAACCAATTCCAGCTTCTACAAAAGTATCATCTTTTGTATCAAAGCCTGTGGAATGACAGCCAGCGCACTGCTTTAACCAATATCTTCTTCTCCAGTTTTTATCATTAGAATCTAGCCATTTTTTTTGATGAATATCCCAAATTTTAGGAAGAACCACATAACTTCCACTAGCTTCTGCAACAAAGCGATGAACATAATGCGAGCCTAGAACTGTTATTATTTTATCTTCAGGAAATTCAAGTTCGTTTAATGGAACAATATCATTTTCATTTAATTCACTAGGTTTTCTCATCATTCTAGCGTGTGGTGTAAGTTTCCATTCGTCATAAATATCGTTGTGACATTCCATACAGGCTTTTGAACCAGCATATTCACTTTTTTGTTTTATAAGCTTCTCTAGCAAAGTAGTGTTTCTTTGCTTTATTGCTCTGGTTTCAGAAGCAATGAGAGAATCTGCATAGATAGAATTATTTGTAAAAAATATAATTGTTATTGTTAGTGTTAAAACAGATTCATATTTTAACCAATTATGGAATAATTTGTTCATACATATCTTATTTTTCTACTCTTAGTTCTTCTAAGATTCTGTCTAATTTTGATGCTATTTCTGGTTCTTTTACAGAGTCTTTTATACTTTCTAACTGTTCATAGTGAGTAGTTATTTTGTTTTTCATTTTGTTTATAGCTTCGCAAAGAGGTAATCCTTCGTCGCCTTCTCTAAGCTTTAAATCATCTTTTGGAATCATTCCAGAATTTATTTTATTGATATATCCAGTTGATTTTAACATTGGACCGATTAATTTATGAGTTACTAAAATAACAACTATAATTAAAAATAATGAAATAAAAATAAAGCTAAGAGCATTGCTAACTGTTATTGCAGGACTTATTATATTCCAGATTTGCTCAATTTGTTTTTCACTAAAATATTCTGATAAATTTTTAGTTGTAACATAGTTTAGAAAAGCAATGTGAATTATAGAACCGATTAAAACAACAATAGCTATAAAAACTATTAATCTTAGCTGAAAAGACGGAAGAATAAAATAATGTTTTATAGATCTTTTTGTATTATTCATTAGTTGCTCCACTATTTATTTTTCATTATTCTCATTTTCTGAACTTTTTATAATTTCTTTTGGAAGATTATTTAATAACAAATCTACATCTATAGGTCCTTGATGTGCAAATGTAATTATTCCATTAGGATTAACAACAAAAATACTAGGGGTCATTGTTACACCCCAAGTATCAGCTGTTAGATATTTTTCTTTTTCTATTTTTTCCATAAGTATAGTTGAAGAAAATTTTCTGCGTTTTTTGAAATTTATTAAGGCTTTCTGCATTTTTTCTGTATCTAAGGAAACAAAGAAAATTGAAATATCTTTGATTTTTTCTAAATTTGTTTGTATCTCAGGCATTTCTTCTATACATGAATGACAAAATAAAGACCAGTAAAAAATAATATTCCATTTGTTTGCTGTAGGAAAAGTATGCTCTGAATTTGATATATCTTTAAGGACATTAACTGGGGCAATAGAATTTGTCGGTAGCAGAGATAGTGTTTGTTTATTTCCTTTTAAATCTTCTTGAGCATAAATATTAGATGACAAAAAAAACAAAAGAAAAAGTAAAATTTTTAATAACCTATTAGTTGATAGCGATAGAGCTGATTGCATCAGTAACTTCCTTTTCATTATCTGGTGAATAACCAAGATGGTCGTAAAGCACTTTCCCTTTATTGTCTACTAGTAAGGTTCTTGGAAGAATAGAAACATTGTAACTCTTTGTTAAAGAATCTTGACTGTCTATAGCGAGGGTATAAGTTATAGAAGGTTTGTATTTTTTTATAAATTTTTGAATCTTTTTCAAGGGAAAATTAGGATGTATTCCTATTATTGTTATTTTATCTTTAAATGTTTCTTGTAACTTCATTATAAATGGGATTTCTTCAATGCACGAACCGCAAGTAGTTGACCAAAACACAAATAAAATGGGCTTAGTGGTGAACTGGCCTGCAAGACGGAACTGCTGACCATTTACAGAAGTTAAAGTAACTCCTTCTAAGGTAGATATGCTATCTTTTTTTTCTTCAGGAACAAGGAAATATAGAAGAAAGAAACTAAGGATAGCTAATATTGTAAGAATTTTATGATTTTGGTTCATGCCTTTTATTATAAACTTTTTACTATCTCATTGCTACATATAATTTGTTTGTGTATAATCAATAAAATTATTATCATAAGACAAAAGGCAAACAAATGAGTAAAGAACTAGAACAAGCAAAAAAATATTTTCCAGGTGGGGTTAATAGCCCTGTAAGAGCATTTAAATCGGTAGGTTGCGAACCTATATTTATAAAAAGTGCTTATGGAAGCAAAGTTATAGACGTTGACGATAACGAATATATTGATTATGTTGGCACTTGGGGACCAGCTATTCTAGGTCATGCAGAATCTAGCGTTATTGAAGCTGTTAGACGAACAGCTCTCGATGGTTTAAGCTTTGGTGCACCTACTGTTGCTGAAACAGAATTAGCAGAGCTAATTTGTGAGGCTTTTCCTGTAATAGAAAAAATGCGTTTTGTAAGCTCTGGGACGGAAGCAACAATGTCTGCTATTAGATTGGCTAGAGGTTTTACAAACAGACCTTATATAATAAAATGCGATGGTGCCTATCATGGTCATGGCGATTCGTTGTTGGTTTCTGCTGGCTCTGGTGTAGCTACTTTTGCAATTCCTGGTTGTCCAGGAATTCCTGATAGTATAGCTTCCAATACTCTTGTTGTTCCTTTTAACAATCTAGAAGCTGTTAATGAAGTTTTTGAAACTCATAAAAATAAAATAGCGGCAATGATAGTTGAGCCAGTTTGTGGAAATATGGGGGTTGTCAATCCTATAGAAGGTTATTTGCAAGGTTTAAGAAATCTTTGTGATGCAAATGGGGCTTTGCTTATATTTGATGAAGTTATGACTGGGTTTAGGGGGTGTTATGGCGGTGTAAGCAAAATATCCAATGTTAAACCAGATTTAACTACTTTAGGAAAAGTTGTTGGCGGAGGTATGCCATTAGCTGTTTATGGAGGAAGATCCGAAATAATGTCGATGATTTCTCCAGACGGTCCTGTTTATCAAGCAGGTACTCTTTCAGGTAATCCGATTGCGGTTGCGGCTGGTATAGCTACACTTAAAAAGTTAAAAGCCAATCCTACTTTTTATATGAAACTTCTTGATAATTCGCAAAAGCTTCAACAAGGTCTTACAAAAGCTGCTAATGATGTCAATTTGAATGTGGTTTGTAATCGCTACGGAGCTATGATGACAATTTTCTTTAATAAAGAACCTGTTACTGATTATGAAACGGCAAAGAAATCTGATACTGCTTTATTTGCACGTTGGTTCAAAGGAATGTTGGAAAGAAAGATTTATCTTGCTCCTTCACAGTTTGAAGCTATTTTTATATCTGGAGCTCATACAGAAACAGACATAAACAGAACAATTACTGCTGCGAAAGAAGTTTTCGCAATGTTGTAGGATTGGGTGACGGCACTAGTTTTTGATTATTTATATAAATAAAAAAGCTCAATATCAAACTAGATATTGAGCTTTTTTTTGAGATGTAATACTCTTTAAAGTGTAACCATTTCTTTTAAAGCTTCATAGCGTTCTTCAATTCTTTTAGGATCGAGATTGGCATAAGTTTCAACGCTAAAGTTTTCTACAGTTAATGAACCCATTGCTGAACCATAAAGCATACTTCTTCTAAAACCTTTTTCTGAAAAATCTTCAAATTTTGCAAGACTTCCCATAAAACCACCAGCGAATGAATCACCTGCTCCTGTTGGGTCGGTTACATCAAGACTTGGAAATGCAGGAGTAAAGAATCTTGTATCTTTGGTAGCGGTCATAGCTCCCAACTCGCCTAATTTAACAACAATACGTTTTGGTCCCATCGTTAGAAGTTTGGCAACTGCATGAGCAAATTTCTTTTCTTGAGCGAGGAGTCTAGCTTCTGTTTCATTGACAAATAATATATCAACTTTTTTTATGGCTTCCAACAAAGTATCTCTTGTTGTATTTATCCAGAGGTTCATTGTGTCAAGAGCAATAATTTTAGGATTCTTAACTTGGTTGATTATTTGAATCTGCAAAGATGGGTGAATATTTGCCAAGAAAAGAAATTCAGCATTCTTATATTCTTCTGGAAGAACAGGATTAAATGTTTCAAAAACATTTAAACATGTGCTATGAGTTGTAGCATCGCCAAATTCTTCCCCATAACTACCAACCCAGTTGAAAGTATTCCCTTCGGTATTTCGTTCAAAACCAGCCATATCAACGCCATGATTTTTAAGAAATTCAATATGCTTTTCTTCAAAATCTTTTCCTGCTACACCTACTAGACCAACTTTAGTAAAGTAACTTGCAACTGTTGAAAAATATGAAGCTGAACCCCCAAGAACTCTTTCTCTTTTACCTTTAGGAGTTTCAAGGCTATCATAGGCTATTGAACCAACTACTACCATTTTTATGCTCATTAAATTTCCTCCGATTTTAGTCATAGCAAAATCATATATGGTCTATAAACTAGATTATGACTATGTTTTAAATTGCTTTTGCAAAAACAGATGAACAATCTAGTCATTATTATTATAACATAAAAAAGGTTTATAGCAAACGATATAAAAAATAGGGTAGGGCAAACTTTTAATGCTATTTAGTAATTTATAATTATTGCTACCACTTTTTGGATGCACCTATTTGAAATTGGTTATCCCAACCATATTGTCGATATGTTCTAAGGTTTCTATAGTAAGCCATTTCAAAAGTAAAATCTTTTACAGGAGATAATCTGAAACCCAAAACCATATCAAGATTGTCTTTATCATCGCCACCAGCAACTTCACCAGCTAATTCGCTAATAAATGATACTTTATCTGTTAATTCATAAGTAATGCCAAAATTATAAAGAAACCAATCTTCGTCTTCTTTATTTATTAAAGCTCCTAATTCTAGATTTGCCGTGGCTTTGTCTGTTTCTTTTGTAGTAACGCAACCAAATATTTTTGTTGTAGTTTCATCGTTTGAACCTGCAGGAGTCATATCGTTAGAATTGCCTGTATCGCAGGAACAAGAAATGCCGAACGCAAAACGGTAATAACTATGGTCTTTCAAATCAGTGTATTTGAATCCTAAATTTATATTACCAAGACCGTTGTTTTCATCAGCTCTTTTCCCAAAAGTTCTAGGAGCACTAAGACTCCATTCTTGTATAGGAACAGTTACAGACCATTCTGCCCATTTACCTATCCAAGTTAAAGATGTTTCAAAACTAGAAACATCGCCTTCTTCGGTAGTAAAGAAAGCTTGTCCTTTTGTTGAAGACAGTTTATGATATTTATATTTTGAGCTTATTACCATTTGTTTTGCGGTTAATTTTTCTGCTGTTTCCGCGACAAATAGACCTCCTAATCCACTTGAGTTTATAGAATTTCTAGGAGTTAGCTTAAATAAACTTTTTTCAGGTTCTAGTCCACCATAGGTATAAGGGTTAGGATTAGTTCTAGCAGTGGAATATATTTCATATTCATTAAAATCAGCTGATTGAGCAAATAATATTGATGGTGAGATTACCAATAACGTCAATATCATTATTATTTTTTTTAAAGTCATGAAATATTTCCTTTTACAATAACTACAATAAAAACCAATTACAACAAAACTAACTAATCATTTTAAAGAGGCTACATACTTCTTTAAGCGTTCTGAATGTGGGAAAGGTTCAGCTCCTTGTGACAGAATTTCAAGTATTTTTTGAGATTGGGCTTTGTTGGTTTTATTTTTATTTTGAACATAAAGCAAAGCATGTAATTGAGCCTGATAGAACTGATGCTCAGGATGACCTGCTTCAAGTTGGTTCACCGCTTGAAATTCTGTTAATGCTTTTAAATACTCGCCTGAAAACATATAAGTTAAACCTAAGTTAGAGTGAGCTTCAACGTCAACAGGGTCTACTTCTAACATTCTGCTCCAAACTTTTTCGTTGAGAGCAAGAATATTTAAGTTTTTATCTACATAGAAACCGTCTTTTATCAAATTCCATTGATCAATAGCCTTTTCTGCTTGTCCACCAAGCCAATAAAGATTACCAAGTCCTAAATGTCCTAATGAATCTTCTGGTTTAATTACAGTCAACTTTGCATAAGCATCAAAAGCGTCTTTGAAATTGCCTTGAGTTGTATTTAAGAAACCAAGATTAACCAAAGCTTCCGTATTTGATGGGGAAAGCTTTACAGCATTTTGGAAATCTTCAAGAGCTTTGGCTAATAGACCTTTTTCTGCTTTTGCAAGTCCAGAAGATATTAAAGAATCTGCTTTGTCGGGGAGTCTTACAAATTTCTTTTCTGTTGCTTTGATAGTGTATTTGTCATTGGATTTTAAATCTTCTGGCAAAGCATATTTGCTACTATGCTCATTGAAGTTTTGAAGTTTGTTGACAACCCATTTCTTTTCTTTACTGCTAAGAGTTTGATTTGTTACATTTCCTTTTAAAGGTACAGAAAGAGTAGGGGTATTTATTTTTCCAAATTTGTCTAACTGTGAAAGTACCCACTGCTTATCTTCAGGAGTCATGGTATTTTTCCCATATTCTTCTATTGCTTTAGATACTTTTTGGTTAGGAACAATTTTGTTTTTGCTACTATTATCTTCTGTTATTTTTCTAACCATTTGGTCTTTTTCTTCCATAGCGTCTTCAACAGATGGATATTGAGCTGGTGCCATCATTTTTGTGATTTCCCAAATTTTCTGTCTAGCATGACGTTTGATAGATGAATTAGCAGGAGCTTTGGCATATAATGTTTCATAAATATCTCTAGCTGGTTTTAGTCTATTAAGTCGCATTCGTGCCATTCCACAAAGAGCCATTGCTTTATGATAGTTTGGATTTACACGTAAGGCATCTAAAGCATAGCTTTCGGCTTCATCAAATTCTTTTGATTCATAAGCTATTAAACCAAGATAATATTTTGGTTCAGCTTCTCTATATTCGAGAGCTTCAGATCTAGCAAAGTATTCTCTAGCTTTTTCCACTTTATTTAATTTTTGTAGCATACGCCCTATATGCATTAATATTTCATAATCATTTGGTTTCAGCTTGTCTGCTTTCTCAAAAGCAGAGAGAGCAGGAATATTTAGCCCTGATTCAGCATACATTTCTCCTAAAGCTTTATAAGGTTCATATCTATCAGGATCAAGACGCTGACATTCAAGGTATTTTTCTTTTGCACGAGTTACCAAGCCATTTCTTCGATATTCATTAGCTTCATCCATAAGTTTTTCTATATAAACAGGCGATTTTATTTCTGGTACAGGTAATTCTGTATGGCGATCATGAGCAAGTTTAATCTTGGTATAAAGATTAGATACAACTTTATTTAGAGCAGAATTTTGAATTGTATTGTTTTTGAGATTATCTAGAGTGGTTAAAGCTTCTTCTGCGTTATTTGTCTTGGCAAGAGTTATGGCTTTAAACATAGAGGCTTTATCATGTGTAGGATTAATAGCTAAAACTCCATTAAAAGCTTCTAAGGCTTTAGAATAATCTTTTGTTAGATAATAGGCTAATCCCAAATCGTATTTTGCGATTAGATATTTTGGTCTGAGTTCTAATGCTCGCTTGAAAGCTTGAATAGAACTTTTTAATTCTCCTGATTTAAAAAGAACCCAACCTAATGTATGATGAAACTCTGGTTTGGTTTCATTTATTTCTATGGCTTTTTTAGCATACTTCAAAGCTATGTCAAGTTTTTCTTCTCTTGTGGCAAAAATGTATGCCAGTCCATTTAAAGCTTCTTCATGGTTTGGTTGAATAGCTAAAGCCTTATAAAAACTTTTTTCAGCATCTCCTAGACGGTTCTGCTCCATATAGCACTGTGCAAGAATAGAATGTATATCGGCTATATCAGGATGACTACTTCGCAAATATACTAGTCTTCTTATTGCTTCGTCATAATTTCTCATATTGACAAGTTTTGCAATTTCGCGAAGTCGTGGAAAAACATCTTCTAGCTTATTTTCAGCATCTTTGCCACCTAGACCCGTCATATATTTTATTGGTTTATTAATTTCAATAGATTTAGATTGTGAAGATTTTGATAATGCATATTCTTTTGGAGAATCACGTCTAGCAAGCTGATCCATCATTACAGTAATTGTTTTTACGGCTTTTTTTGCTTGTAAACTGTTTGGTGTACAGTCTTTCAAAACTTTTCTCATTTCATCGAGAGCGTCATCTAATTCATTGTTTTGTGCAAGAATCAATGCTCTATTATATCTTGCCTGAATAAAATCAGGTTTTAATTTTAGAGCTTTGTCTATATTATTTAACGCTGTTCTGCTATCGCCTTTTTTGGCATTGGTTAATGCTAATGCGTAAAGTGCTTGGGCTGTTTCTAATTTAAGTTTTCTTATTTCTAATTCTGCAACTACAGCCTCATCGTTTTTACCATTGTCAAAAAGATTACTTGAAGAATTGGAACTTTCTTTTAGTTTGTTTTCTCTTAAAAGAACAGCTTGTTCTAATGCAATAGAAGCTTGATGATATATTTTTAAACTCAAATAGCAGTTTCCTAAGCGGAACCAATTTTCAGAATTATTAGGATTAAGCTTAGTTGCTTTTTCTAATGAAGGAAGAGCTTCTTTGTGAGCTTTTCGATTTTGAGCAAGAATACCATGCATACTGCAAGCTTGAGCAAGATTATTTTGTAAAGCGGTAATCTTTCTTGTTGTAGCTAAAGCTTTATCGTTAAAACCTTTATTTTTCTGACCAGAAAAAATCTGTTTGTATTCTTCAAGCTTTTTTTCAATTATTTCAATAAGTTTTTTTGCATATTCTTCAGCTTCGTTGCTATGATTTATTTCATAACTCAAACCAGCTATATGAAATAAAGCTCGTTCGTGGTTGGAATCTAATTTTAAACATTGTTTTAAAGCTTTATACGCTTCTTTTCTTTTCTTTAATTTTAAATATGTATAACCAGTGAGAAACCAGGTTTGTGCATCTCCACCATTTATTTTTAAGGTTTTTTCTAATTTCTCTATGGCAAACAAATAATTTTGTTGAGCAATAAGAGTATTTGCTTCATTTAAAAGTGTTGAAGCTTCTTCTTCTTCTTGACGTTTCTTTTTTCTTGCTTCATTGGCAAGAATTTCTTTATTTTTACCATCCAAAGACAAAACTATTAAATCTTGGGCACGGAATGCTTCTTTTGAATCTTTGGGTGCATCTTTGAGTATTCCACGACCAAGACGCATTGCTTCTTCCCATCTGCCTTGATTGTAAAATTCTTCCATTTGAGCAAGATTACGTGCAATTGAATCTTCATAAAGAGATTCAACTGTAGCCGCTCCTGCAAGTGGCACAGATAGAAGTAATAGGATTGTTGCCTTTAGTATGTGTTTTTTCATAATAGTATATAACAGCTAAATTATCGGCGTTTTGATGCTTATAAATTAACAAATTATTTGTTTTTCTCTACGCACTAGGTTCTAGAAATTAGTTTTATTTTTTGATTTCTACTGAGTCGTTTAATCGCTATTTCTCTTTTAAGAGCTAAACTTTTGTTCTCTACAACTTCATAATACTTTAAAAATACTGGATTTCTTGCTCTGGTGTATTTAGCTCCTTTTCCACTATTATGAGCCTTTATTCGTTTTTCTAAATTATTTGTTATTCCTGTATATAAAGATTTATCAGAACATTCCAATATGTATATGAACCATTTTTCTTTGTTTGTCTCTTGTTTATGATATATAGGAACTGTTACAGAAATAATCATTTATTTTCAACTAAAGAATAATAAAGAAGAGGATCTTCTATGTTTTTTACTAAAGTATATTTTTTTTCAGAAAAATGCCAATCATTTGAAGTGTTAGATGCGATATTTTTAACTCTTTCAGTTATTAATATTTCATTGTTTTTGGCTAAATGCTGCAATCTTGATGTGATATTCACTCCAGAACTAAAAGCTGTTAAATTTTTATTTGGACCAATAATTCCCACAATACTATGACAATAGTTGATTCCTATAGAAACGCCAAAGCTATGAAAATCAGGATGCTTTTGTATTAATTTATTTTGAGGCATTTCTAAATATTCTCTAGTAAAATCTACTATTATTTTTGCTCCCATTAACATTTTGTTAATTGTTTCCTCTTTACTATCTTCATAAAAAGGAGGACCAAAAAGTAACATGACACAATCGCCGATTATTTTGTCTAAAACTACTCCAAAAGGGAAAAGTCTTTTTACAACACCTTTAGACCACTCGTTAATAAAATTAGAAATTTTATTGGGAGTAACCAATATTTGTTCGCTAATTTTAGTAAAACCAGATAAATCTGCAAATAAAACTCCTACTTCAGCTTCTTTAGGTAATAATAATTTTTCGTAATTTTTGATTTTTATTAATTTTGATATAATTTGATTTGAAAAATAATGTCTCAAAGAACTTTTCTCTCTATTTAAATCTATTACTCTTTGCCTAAGCTCTTCTTTAAAAATAAGAATTAATTCTTTTCCCATTATGGTTAAAGGTTTGTTGTTTTCTGTTTCTATAAAAATAAATCCTAATGATCTTTCATTATATATTTCATTTCTTAAGTATGAAATATATGTATTCTGCTTACCTAATAACGATTGTAATTTTTCAGATTCTATATTAAAGAAATTTTTTTCAGTTTTAATGATATTTTCAAGCAAAGCAAATGGTTTTTCGACATCATCATTTATCAGCTTATTTTTATCGAAATAAACATACTTTATATTATTGGTTTCATTTAGTATATCAAAATCATCATAGACTATAAGCAAATGCTTAAAATTAACGCCTTCATATAGAACATTAGCAGCTTTTTTTAAAGATTCATTAATATCTGCTTCAGCTAATGAATTCTGTAAACCCATTATTAGACTTTGTTTTAAACATTCACTCTGAATTGCAAACAAATAAGTATCTAATAACTCACTAATCAAACTTACTACTTCAAAAAAGTATTCATCATTATTTACAGCATTAGATTTTTTTATTCCAATAGAAATCTTACCTATTATTTTTCCTGAAACATCTAATGGAGTTATATAATATGTATGATCACCAATAGAAAAACAATTTATCTCATTCTCAAATTTTAATTTTATCGTTTCATTTTTTATTTCTTCTGTGTAATTCCCAAAACAAAAATCTGTCATTATTAATTTTTCATTTTGAGTTTCAACAAAAAAAGACGAAACTTTAATCTCATTTTCTATATATTTGTAAACTTCATATAATGTGGATTGTATATTTTTATTTGCGATTCGACAGTTTTCTAGCAAATTATCTATCTTGTTGTTAAGAGTCCAAACACTTTTTATTTGTTCATAAGTTAGAGTCATATAAATATTTACCTACTTAAAAGCAATTTTAAAAACTTTCCACACAATAAAAAGAGCTATAGACAACCAAAGTATGCCTATAAAATAGCTACCAATTGACGGTGAAGAAGGGAAAATCAACTTAGCTATTTGATAAGCATCAGAATCACAAACTGTTCTATCTAATAAATCTTCTTTTATATCAAAAACAACATATAAACAAGAAATCAAACTTATAAATTTTACAAACATTGAACAATAAAATTCTTTAAGTTTAAGGCCTATTAATATTAAAGTTATAGCTGTAGAATATGTAATAACCATTGCTTCTGTTCTTTTTACCCACATTAGGGTTACTATTATCAATACAACCCCTAATATAACTGTTATTATCTTATTTGCTTTTTTCTTAAACGATAATAAAAGCAATCCAGAACCACATAGAAGACTTCCAAGATAACCAGCACTCATGACCAAAATAGGCCAACCGCCTCTAGTTAGGCAAAGGCCACCTTGATTCAAGCCAATATCAATACTTATTATTTTCCCACCAGTCATAATAGCCATAATCCCATGAGAAAGTTCATGAAACATAACAGTCAATAACTTTATAGGTAATAAGATTAAGGAATTCCAAAAAAATAAAGAAATTATCGACAATACAAATGGAATTTCTATTCCTGTAAACGAATATGAATTGTCATCATAATTAGACATTGCGCACTCCACTCAACGAATTCAGATTCAATTATTTTTTTGAAACGTTCAAATATAGTCCTAATTCATTCTTGCATATTTTGAATCTTTTGGGACAAAAATTGGTTCAATTATTAGTCTATTTTTGCGTTTATGTATTTCAGAATCATAATGCTTTTTTATTGTTTTCCAATCAGAAAAAGCTAATAAATCTTGAAGTAAATTTAACACTCGTATATGATCATAATAATTATACACAGGATATTCAACAGTTACAAGGTCGATTGGAGAATTGCAAGCTCTAAAACGTCTTCCCCATGATTGCCTAAAATGTCCATTTGAATCACAGGTATTTAGCATAATAATTTTATAACTTTGTGGAAATCTTGTATTATCTAAATCTTCAGATGAAGCTTTAATGTTTCTGTAAGGTTTAACATGACGGTCTTCTACAATATCCCCATTTCCACAATGAAAAATATCTTCCATATCTGTAAAAGCCATACCTCTTCCATACCGCCCATGACCAGAATAAATTACAACATCAATGGTTGGGTCTTCTAAAGCACTCTTGAATATACCTTTAGGATTATGATTAATTTGAGTTATCATTCCTATTTCTATTTGAACTGGTCTTCCACGATAATATAAACGTTTTCCATTTAATGTTTCAAAAGCAGGGAAAGTTCCTATTATGGTATCTCTAGGATGATCCCATCCCCAGAATACAGCAATTCGTAATTTTCCATCTTTAAACATCTCTTCATAACATGGTCTACCTTTAGCTTCTGTATCATTTTCTCTGCGTGAAGGAGTTTTTCTAACAGTCATACCTGTTAGAAATAGTATAATAAAGAAAAAAACAAATACAATTGAAATATTGTTATGACGTTTAAAATTAATCATAAAATTAATATCGGCTAATAAAGTTTTTCAATTTAGAAAACTAATATTTTAGAGTATAATAGTAAAAACATTTTGGAGATTCAAGATGAGTTCAACGCTTATAGAAGAAATTAAAAAAGTATGTGATGATTATTATGAAAATAATTTTAAGTTACTAGAAAAACTAATATCTTGTAAGTCTTATTCTGGGCAGGAAGAAGATTGTGCAAAAGTTCTAATAGATTTTTTCAAAACAAATGAAATACCTTCTTTTATAGATTCTAGAGGAAGTGTTCTAGCCGTATCTTGTCCTTTTGAAAATGTTATTTCTGTAAAAATTGATGATAGTAAAAATTGGATTAAAGATATTATAAATAAAGCTAAAAGTAATAATTATAAGATTTTGATATACAATGCCCATATAGACGTAGTTACTGCTGAAAATACAGAAGATTGGACTGATAATCCTTTTAAAGCAATCAGACGAAATGGTAAAATTTACGGAAGAGGCACTTGCGACATGAAAGGTGCTTTAGCTTCTATGGCATATTCTTTAGTTCTTTCAAAAAAACTTGATAAATTATTTGAAAGAAAAACAGTATTAATAGGTTGTTTCGTTACAGAAGAAGAAGTAGCAGAAGGTATGGCTTTCAAGGATTTATTTGAAGAATTTTCCTTAAAAGCTGATATGGTTTTACTTGGAGAACCATCAAAAATGGAAATAGCTCGTGGACAGCGAGGCAAACTTGAAATGCGTATTGAAACTTATGGAGTTTGTTCTCATACTTCAGTTCCTGAAACTGCAATCAGTGCTGTTTATAAGTTAGCAAATGTTTTAAAAGCTGTAGAAAAATATGAATTAGATGAGAGAGAAAAATACGGATTAAATGCGGAAAATACTTTATTTAGAACAACATTAGCTGTTGCTTCAATTGAAAGTTGGCCTAAGAATAGAAGTTTTGTTCCTGACAAAGCTGTTGCTTATGTTACTGGAAGATTAGCTTTAAATAAAAATATGGAAAGTGTTTGCGAAAGCTTAGAAAAATATGCAAATTGGCCTAAAGATTCAAAATGCTATCATTTCGTTTACGAAGGAAATTCTTATAAAGGGAAAAAGAGCGAATGGGTTTCTGAACATTCAGGTTGGGAAACAAAAAAAGATTCACCTTTTTTTATATCAGTTTCTAAAGCTTATCAAGAACTCTTTGGAAAAGAACCAATAGACAAAATTTGGCCTTTTTCGACTGATGGAGTATATTCTGCTAGTAGAGCAGGAATTCCTACATTAGGAATTGGTCCAGGATATGAAGAAATGGCTCATAAAGTAGATGAATGGATAGAAGAAAAAGATTTCAAAAATTCATTTAAACTTTATACTCTAATTCCATTTTATTTATAACACTAAAACAAAAAAAGCGATAATTTATATTTATCGCTTTTTTTGTTTGTTATTATAAATACTTTATTAACCGCCCCAAGTAGAAGAAGCACAACCGTGTTGTGAGCAAAAATATATCAAAGCATTATCTGGTCCTACACCACTTCCGCTAAGAGGGGCATAAACACCATCTGACGGACAATGAAAAACACTTTTACCATTAATATAACCTTTTAAACTTTCTAATGATTCGGGATATGCTTTCTGCTCAATATAATAAACTTCAGCTGTTCTAGTTAATAGAGAAGTTTGTTCAAAACATTTACTTTGTCTAGCTCGTTCTCTTATTGTATTAAAAGCAGGTAAAGCCAAACCAGAAAGAATGCCGATAACGGCAATAACAATCATCATTTCTACTAAAGTAAAAGCTTGTCTATTCTTTTTCATATTTACTCCATAATCTTAATTATATCATAAATAATATTATTTAAAAATAGTTATTTTCGATATTAATAAATATTATCTATAAATAATTATTCAGCTTTTTCACTTATTTGTTTTATTTCTAACTCATCTTTTAAATTTTCGTTTTCCTCTATTTTTTCAACTTTGGTTTTCAAATAACTAAAAGATTTTTTTGAAATTTTATAAATAACTATTGCTGTAAAAACAAAAAGTATTATAGCTATTGTAAGCAACATAAAACCAAATTTTAAATAATTTTTGCTTAATATATCTCTAAGACATAAAATTTGTTCTCTTAGTTGTCGTATGCCTTTGTCTATTTCGTTTATAAGAGTTATTATTTCTTTTATTACTTCGATAGGGTTAAACATAGCTTTTTACCTCTTTAGTAAAGATACTAAAAAATAACATATTTTTTAAGTAATATGAATAAGAAATATATGAAAAAAATAAAAATATAAAAAAATAATAAAAAACTTTTTTTTATACTTCCAGTATATTAATAAATTATGTATAATAATACTGATTATTTTGTACACAACGAGGTGTTTATTATGAAACGGAAATTCTTATTTTCCATTTTAGTTGTAGCTTTTATTTTCTTCTCATGTAGCTTTGTTCAAGCAGAAAGCCCATGGGACACAGGGTATGATTCAGATAATTCAGAATCAAATGGAGATAGTGAAGTTTGGATTGACCAATATATAAGAACAGCAACTGAAGTTGATGGAAAAGATTATGAAAAAACTGAAGAAGAAACAGAAACAGTAACTTCTACAGAAACAGAAACTGATAGAAAACAAGAATATGAAACTTATGTGGTTAGGAATTGGTATTCTAGCAAAGACTGTCTTTGGAATATTGCAAAGAATGAATTAGGTGATCCAAATAGATGGCCAGAAATTGTTGAATTAAATAAAGACAGATATCCTACTTTGGCAACTAATCCTGGAGATATAAAAGAAGGTTGGGAATTGATTCTCCCAAAAACAAAAATAGACCCAGAAGATGTGGCTCAAGTTGAAGAACCTGTTGTGAATATAGAACCTGGTGAACCAGAACAAGAAGAAGAAATCAAACTAGAAGATGTTCCTGTTCTAACCACAGAAGAAAAAATTGCTAAATTGCAACAAGCATTTGATTTGGCAAATGAAGGCGTGAAAAAAGATATGGGTGTTACTTTGTTTGAATTCAATGAAACAACCATCGGAGCTATGGAAAAATACGGCGGTATGACTAGAATAGATTGGGCCGCTACTAATCCTCCAGAAGGTTATTATTGGGATTTACAAGATGGCAAAGTAGTTTGTGTTCCTATTAATGGAGTTACTCCAAACATAGAACCAGAACCAACCGATAATCAAACAAAAGATGACAATAGAGGTTTCTTTGGAAAACTCGGAGATAAAATTGATAGATTTATAGATTGTGCTTGGAGAGGTGTAAAGAAAGGAGCTACACTTGTAGGTTATAGCCTTGTTAGTTCCTTAGATGCTATACATACTTCAGTAGGTGTTATCGCTGATGTTGCTGTAGGAACTGTATCTGGAGTAGTTGGCGGTATTTATAATGGTGTTAAAGGGCTTGTTGGTGGTGTTGTAAATGGTTTCTTAGGAAAAGAAGTAATTACAAATAAACCAGTTACAGGCGGTTTCTTGGGTGGCTTACAAAGGGCTGGCGATAGAATCACGCGCTTTGGTAACAGAATGGAAGATCGTGCTCAAAAGTATTACGAAAAGTGTGAAGAAATAGACGGTAAAAAGAAATAATTATATTCAATAAAATATAACTACAATAAAAGTATTTTACACTAGTGTATATTTGATGTATAATAGAGGTCGGGATTACTCCTGACCTCTAATTTTATAAGGAGAGATTGTTTATGAGAATTAATTTTAAGCTTTTTTTATTATTACTTTTGGTAATATCTTGTAATTACGTATTTGCTGCTGAATCCAATAACGACTTGTCTAATAAAATACTATATGTTGGTAAAGTTCAAGGCGGAAAAGATTGTTTGTTCGTTATGGATCCAGATGGAACAAATGCAAAACCATTAAGCCAATTTATGAATAATATTGTTTTGCCTAAATATAATAAAAAAACAAATATTATAGGTTTTACAAATCATAATGAAAAAATCGAATCTGAAATATATTTATTAAATGTAAGCAAAAATTCAATCTCTAAGCCTATAGTTGGAGCAACTTTACAAGATATATCTACTGATGGAAAGTATTTGCTTTATACATCAACAGGAGAAAATCCAGCTCTATATATGTACGACATTGAAAAGAAAACAAAAACTAAGGTTTCTCAAAATTTAAATATATGTTCAGCTAACTGGTCTAGAGATGGAAAATGGATAATAGTTTCTGCATTTGCTAATGATGGTTCGTTAGATATGTATACTATATCTTGCTATGGACAAGGCATTTTAAGAATAACAAATACACCTAAAATAAACGAAGCTTTCCCAATGTTTTCACACGATGGTAATAAAGTAGTTTACTTTACAAATAGATACGGTGATCAAAGCGAAATAGAAATATTTAGAGCAGATAATAATAACGACAACATATATATGCGAAGAACTGGTTTACAAGGTTCTTACCCATGTTTCTCTCCTGACGGTAAATTTATTGTATACCAAAAAGGAAATGAAATAATGATTAGCGATGAAATGGGGGCTAATTCTAGAAAAATAGGCAATGGAAGTACTCCATATTGGACTAAATAATTAAAATAGGTGTATTCATGATAAATTTAAAAAGAATTCTCGTTCCAGTAGATTTTTCATTAGGTTCACAAACAGCTTTAGATTATGCTGCTTCCTTTGGAGCAGATTTTGGAGCTCAAATTCATGTGCTCTGTGTAGTTGAAGAAGAATCATTAACAGCAAATATTGGTGGCGACCCTCTTAACACAAGAGATAGTTGGAGAAAAGAAAACCTAAAAAAGCTTGATGAGTTTATTCCTGAAAAATATAAAGATTTAGATATTCTTAAGCGTGTAGAAGGTGGTTTAACTTACGAAGCCATTTTAAAATATGCAAAAGAGAATGATATAGATCTTATTATTATGGGTTCAAATGGACAAACAGGCTTCATAGAATCTTGGTTAGGTGGAACAACCTATGAAGTTACAAGAAAAGCTCAATGTGCTGTTTTAACAGTAAAACCAGAAGGGTTTGGGTTTATAAAAGAATAAATATTTGAATATAGATTAAAGATTGATTATCCGATTCAAATTTTCTACAACTTGAATCGGATTTTCTTTTGGAGAAATTGCAACATCAATTTGAAAAAAATCTTTAAGCTTAGAAAGCTTGTTTAAGTTTTTTTCTAAAAACATTGCTGTAATACCATTTCCTACAGCTAAAGTAAAGAAATTGTCGTGATGTGAATTTGAAGCTATTTGGTCAGTATTAATAGCATTAGCAAATCTAGTATAGGAAACAAGAGGATTCCAAGAATAATTGGATTTATATCCTGCTATATTTTTCGGAATATCTACTAATTTCCACTCTTTTGATAAAACTACCCCAATACCTTTTTCTAAAATATAATTTAAAAACTTTTTGTTAGCCACATTGAAACACCAATCAATTTCAAAATCTAGTTGTGGTAAAAGCTTTGCTAATTTAAAAGCTTCCCAACCCCAACAAAGGAATTTTCCTTTTTTTAGACTTTTCAATTCATTATATAATTTGCCAAAATGGTTAGCATTAAGAATAGGAGGAAGCCAGTAAGATATTTGTTTTGTAACAATGATATTATTTGGAACTTTAAATCTTTCGTTCCAAGGAATGACTAAGCAATTAACATTTAAAGCTTTTGAAAGAAATTCCGTTTCATTCCATAGTCTTAGTCTAATAGGATTAGAATCTATTCCTTTTAAAATAGTATTTTGAATAGATGAAAGCGATATTTTATGCTCAACTAGTGTACAATATTCATCTTTAAATACTTTATTTGTTGAAATGTTTTTAAAACTAGTAATTTTATCTAACAATAATCTTTTTAAAGTTTTTAAAGTTGCTACACTAAGATAAAGTTTGTGATCTAAATTATTAGTTATGTGTTTGGTAACTTTGTAATCATCGCCAATTATATTAAACTTTTCTTGTAAAGGTCCTTCTTCTAATCCTTTGGAATTAGCAATTTCAAGCAACTCATCAGATTTAAGACAAATGTTTTTATTGTTTATGCAGGTTTCGAGTGTTAGTGGAGTGCCAACTTTTCCAGACCATCTAATCTCGATGGGGTATCTTTCACAAGATTTATCCCATTTTGAGAGCCAATTTTCCTCATTGTTAGATGAAGTTCTTCGAAGTTCTGTATTATTAGGAAGATTATTTGGTAAGCCACGTACCCAAGTTAAGTTTTTGTTTTTATTGTTTTTTTGAACAAAAGTTAATTTGCTGCCTTCTTTTTTATTGTTTATATACCAAAAAAGACCATCTCCTGCTTTTATCTCTTGTTTCAATAAAATTTCGGTTAATCCTTTTTCGTTTTTTCCAGTAGTATAACCAACGACTATTCCTTCTCTTCCATTGTTTTTACCTGTTTTCCATTCAGAGTTTTTTTGAACACCGAAAAAGAAAGCTGTTGAAGATGCACGTGAAAAGACCTCGTCTAAATTTGTATTATCAATATTTTCCCCATCAATAGCTTTCCTATAGTCTTTTACCACTTGATAAACATATTCAGGACTTTTCATTCGTCCTTCTATTTTCAAAGAAGAAACTCCAGTTTCGATTAGTGGTTTTATTTGATTAAAAAGTCTTAAATCTTTGGGGCTAAATAAGGGATAATTTGTTTTCGAGTTTTCTAAATTATACTCTTTTCGGCAAGGTTGGGCACAGGTTCCACGATTGCCTGACCTTGTTCCCAAAGTAGAACTCCAGTAACAACGCCCAGATATGCTATAGCACATAGCTCCATGAACAAAAACTTCTATTTCAAAAGGGCTATTTTTCACAATTTCTGAAATTTCGTTTTTAGATGTTTCTCTAGGTAGTATTATTCTACTTATACCAAGCTCTTTTAGCTCTTCAATACCACCTTGTCCAAACCATGCTCCCTGTGTACTTAAATGTAAAGGTATTTTACTGCCTCTATTTTTTAGCTCAACAGCAATTCCCAAATCTTGAATAATCAAAGAATCTGGTTGTAATATTTCTAGAAAATCTAGTGTTTGAGTCAATAAATGCCATTCATGTTCAAAAACAATAGTATTTAGAGTTATATATAACTTTTTATTTAAATTATTAGTTACTTTTCTAGCCCATTTTAACTCATTTTCGTCAAAATTATTAGCAAATGCCCTTGCCCCAAAACGTTTCCCTGCCAGATAAACAGCATCAGCTCCAGCAAGAATAGCTGCTTTTAGACAATCAATACTGCCAGCAGGAGCAAGTAGTTCTGGTTTAATCATAAAATCAGCACTTTTCAAAAAAATAATTTAAAGCCAAAATATAACCATAAGAACCAAGACCACTTATGATTCCACATGATACAGGACTAATAAAAGATTGTTGCCGAAATGCTTCACGAGCAAAAATATTAGTAATATGAACTTCAATTACTTTTAGTTCCATCGCTACAATACAGTCTCTTAAAGAAATGCTAGTATGAGCTAAGGCACCTGGATTTAAAACTACTTTTGAATTCCTAGGAATAGATTGTAAAAAATCTATTATTTTTCCTTCAGAATTATTTTGAAAAAAAACTATCTTTTCGTTATGGTCAAAAGCAATTTTTTCTAGTTGCAAATTTATTTCTTCAAGAGATAAATTACCATATTTTTCAGGTTCTCTACTTCCTAATAGATTTAAATTAGGTCCATTAACTACGTATATCATTGTTTCTCACCTTTATTATCTGGTAAAAAAAGAATGTCAAGAAGTTCATAAACAGATTTTAAAAACACAACCAATTCAGAAGCACTTCTTACCCTAATTAATCTTCTAAAGAAACGATTTCTACTTCCCCAAAAACGTTGAATAAACTTTTTATAATCTTTATTGCTCCATGAGTAACTATCAGATATAACAAGATGGTCAATATATTTGCAAAATTGAAGGGTAGAACCATTACCAAACCATGAATAGTTTATTTGCAAACAGGCTTCAGAACCAGCCGATTTTATGTTTTTCAATTTTTGAATTATGTTTTCTGCCTTTTTTGCATGGGGTTCATAAAGCCAAATTCTTTTTATAGGAATCAAAATATCTGAATAATTCACTTCTTCGCTACTATTAAAAGAAAGGCTCAAATTAATTTTAAAATTATTAATTATCGGTCGTAGTAAATTTATTTCATCAACAGTCCATTTAGAAGGATTAAAATGATATGAATTAAAGCCAGATTTAATTAACCATTTTAAAAGGTTAATAATCCAATCATTTCCAGGGTAATGATAAAATGAAGTAGAAAATTCTGAAAGCCCTAACCATGGTTGCCATATTTCTATACTGTGATCATTAAGCCATTTTTCAGAAGATATAGAATATCCTACATCGATTAAAGGCTTTTGTGGTATGCTTAATAAATTATTCAAATCTTCATTTGTTTTGTCAAATATGCCAGAAATTTCTTCGCCTTTTAACAATATATTTAAAGCTGTTTTACCTGTGCCTTTTATTGAAAAATCAAATTCATTTATTATTTCAGAATCGATATAATTACAACCTATTTTTGCTTTAGGAAAATAATTTTGAACTATATTTATTAAATTGTGTATTTCGTCACAATCAGGGTTGATGGCTAATCGAAGAATTACTTCTTTTATAGGTGATTCTTTATATAAATATAGAGTATCTTTTATTTGAGGAACAACAACATCTATTAAACCTATTTTTTCTGTATCTAGAGTTTGCAAACAATATAAACCTATTGGAGCAGATCTATATATGGAATGTCGCCATGAAAGCTTGTTTTCTATTGAAGCTCCTGCAAGTTCTATTAAAAGTATCTCTTTGTTTTCATTTTTCATATTTGTAAATCTTATCACTATTTATAACTAACGTCAAAGAGTCTGCTTTTTTTTTGATAAAAAAAGCTTCAATGTAATATAACATTGAAGCTTTTTCTAGCTTAAAAACAAGATTAAGCAATTTGCCCTTCAACTTTATAAACAATTTGATAGGGTTCTTTGTTTTCTACACAGCGTTCGTGAATGATAACCTTTGCAACAGAATTATCTGAAGGTATTTCATACATCAAATCCAACATAAGCTCTTCAATAATTCGTCTTAAACCACGAGCACCAGTATTCTGTTCTATTGCCTTTTTGGCAATTGCAGAAAGAGCTTTAGGAGTTATTTCCAAATCTACTCCTTCCATTTTCATCAATCTTGCATATTGCTTAACTAAAGCATCTTTGGGTTCTGTAAGAATTTTTACCAAATCAGCTTCACGAAGATTGTCGAAAGTTGCAAGAACAGGAACACGCCCAATAAATTCAGGAATTAAACCAAAACGAAGCAAATCGCCAGGCATAATATCTTTTAATAAATCGCCTATTTTTCTCTCACTTTTTAGAACAGGTGTAGAACCAAACCCCATCGTCTTTTTGGCGGTTCTTGCTTCTATTATTTTTTCTACTCCTTCAAAGGCTCCGCCTAATAAGAAGAGTATATTTTTTGTATTAAGCTGGATAAATTCCTGATGAGGATGCTTACGTCCACCTTGAGGTGGAACTTGTGCTATTTTCCCTTCAAGAAGCTTTAACAAAGCCTGTTGAACCCCTTCACCAGATACATCACGAGTAATAGATACATTTTCACTCTTTCGAGCGATCTTATCTATTTCATCTATATAGACAATTCCACGCTCGGCTTTTTGAACATCATAATCAGCAGCTCGAAGCAAGTTTAATAAAATACTTTCCACGTCATCGCCGACATAGCCAGCCTCTGTAAGGGTGGTTGCATCAGCAATACAGAAAGGTACATTTAAAAGCTTTGCCAAGCTTTGAGCGAGATGAGTTTTTCCAGAACCAGTAGGTCCTATTAATAGAACATTTGATTTCTGAACTTCAACGTCATCTCGATGTTCATCACCAAGTGCTAGTCTCTTGTAATGATTGTATACGGCAACAGAAAGAATCTTTTTCGCTCGGTCTTGCCCAACAACATATTGGTCGAGAACTTTAACTATTTCTTTAGGTTTTAATGTGTTCTGCATTGTTTGAGGACTGTCATCATCTAGTTCCTCAAGAATAATATCATTACACAAACCTATACATTCATCACAGATGTATACATCAGGTCCAGCAACTAGCTTGCGAACCTGATCTTGTCCTTTTCCGCAGAAAGAACAGTGAAATTGCGGGGTCTTAGAAAGCATGTCTACTCCTCAGTCGGTTTTGCTACTACATTCCGCTGAACAACTTCATCTATAAGACCGTATTCTTTAGCTTCCTTTGCAGACATAAAGAAGTCACGGTCAGTGTCTTTCTTTATCTGTTTCAAAGGTTGACCTGTATGAGCGGCCAAGATGTTGTTCAACGAATCTTTCATTCGTAGAATTTCCTGAGCCTGAATTTCAATATCACTAGCTTGTCCTTGTGCTCCACCTAATGGCTGATGAATCATAATTCTTGAATTAGGCAGTGCATAACGTTTACCCTTAGTACCAGCAGCTAATAGGAAAGCTCCCATACTCGCAGCCTGACCAATGCAAATTGTGCTAACATCTGGTTTGATATACTGCATTGTGTCGTATATAGCCATACCTGCTGTAACAACTCCTCCAGGGCTATTAATATAGATAGAGATATCTTTTTCAGGATCTTCGGATTCCAAAAACAGAAGCTGAGCTACAACAACATCGGCTACTCCATCATCTATTCCACCGCCCAAAAAGATAATTCTATCTTTTAAAAGACGTGAATAGATGTCGAAAGCGCGTTCCCCACGGCTACTTTGTTCAATAACTATAGGAACCATTGTCACGCTTCATCTTCCTCCTTGTTTTCGTCAGCTTCTTTTACCATATCGTATGTAACTTCATTATTTTTTAGTATAAAGTCACGAATTTTTTGACTTCTCAAAGAAAATTTTACATTTTCTTCTCCATCGTTTTGAGATAAGGTTTCAAGCAACTTTTCGACAGGCATATTATATTCTTTTGCTCGTTTTTCAATTTCTTCACGATAATCTGCGTCTGTTACTTCGATATTTTCTTTTTCACCAATATCATCGATTATTAGCATCATCTTTGTTTGGCGAATTGCTCTTTCTCTGAAACTTTCACGGAATTCTTTTACATCTTTACCTGTGTTGCGGAGATAGTCTTGGATAGTAGTGCCAAATTGTCTCCAACGTCGGTCTAAGCCTTGAATAAAGAAATCGATTGTACTCTGAATCATTGCTTCAGGAACATCAAATTTATAATCTTCTATGATTTTATTTAGAATTTCATCAAAAGCACGTTCTTCAGCATCAAATTTAGAACGTTCTTCCAAATCTTCACGTATGCGAACTTTTAGAGCTTCTACATCTTTGTAGTCACCAAGTTTTTGAGCAAATTCATCGTTTAATTCTGGAAGTGTAGGTCTAGAAATTCGAGTAAGTGTGACTTTATATTCTAAAGTTTTGCCATAGTATTTTGAATCTTTCTGGCTTTCGTCTTCATTTTTGCGTTGAGTAGTACGGCTTTCACCAATTTTCATACCTTCGCAGAAAGAGAAGAGCTTATCATCTTTCAAAAGCTTGTGGGTCATTTTGTCATCAGAAAGTTCATCTTCTGGTTCGCCTTCGCAGGTTACTTCAAGCTTTGCAGAGAAGTAGTCTCCAACAGCTAGTTCGCCATCTTCGACAGCTTCTGTTTTGCTCTGCTGTTCACGAACCTGTTCAATAACTTTATCAACACTTTCTTCATCAACAATTTCACGTTGAACTTGAGTTGATATTCCCTTATAATTAAAATCGCCAAGTTTTGGTCTTACTTCAAACTGAATCTTAAAAGTGAAAGGTTCATTTTCTTTAAGATTTGATTCTACAAGTTCAAATTGACCAACAGGCTGAAGCTTGTTATCTCTTATTGCTTGTCCATAAACTTCTTGAATCAGTTCTTCTTCAATCTGTGCTTTAACATAATCTTGCCCCATTGCTGAAGCTAGAACACTACGAGGGGCTTTGCCCTGTCTGAAGCCAGGTATTCTAATTTGGCGTGCAGCACGAGTAAAAAAGCTATTATAAGCTGCATTAACTTTTTCTTTTTCTACTTCAACCGTCAAAGCAACTTTGTTAGCTTCTAGTTCTTGAACTTGTGTGTTTAACATCTAAAAACTCCTAAGAGAAATTTTACATATACAACATTGCTCTGAATAATATTTTTATAATTAATTTACAAATTTATATCAGAGCCTAGTAAGTTGAGTAAACATTATAATTAACTTATTGAAAAAAGTAAAGCAATGAAATAATTTATTAAGTTAT
>CAJOQX010000007.1 GCA_905236865.1 Candidatus Rifleibacteriota bacterium | reverse complement strand
CATAAAGGGGGACTAAGGGGGATTTTAAAATAATTAGGCAAAACTAATTTTAGAGTAAAAAGCTAGTTTTTAGACAGCCCCCAATGAGGGGCTTTAGAACAATTTACCATTCAATTAATATAAAAAATGTGAACAGATTCTAGTGGCGGTAGGTTAGTAGACGAAAAAGACACCTGGGTAGCATATCAAATACCAAGTATAAATATGGACAGAATACGTTTTTATTTTAACGGTAAAAGCATAAGGGACAATCCGCCTGTTGCTGGCTGTTTTATTATGTTAAGGCCTGGAATGTATATTAGCTACGATTCTATGAAATTCACACGAACTATGCTAGAAGATGCGTTCGTAATTCCTAAGAATTTACCTATTAGAGAATGTAGTGTTTATGGTAGCACTTGTTTTGAAATAGGAAAAGTGGACCATCATTAAAGATAAGCATAGAGGTTATTGTTTAAATTGTTTTTGTTGCATTTTAGTACATTTAGTGATATTCTATACGGCATATCCCTGCTTTTGTCTGTAAAAATGACAAGGGCTACACTAATTATCCGAAGGGAGGTTTTCATATAGTGAAACCTTACGAAACTTTGTTTTTTACCGAACCAAGTATCGAAAACGAAGCTCTTGATGCTTTAATCGGTAAAGTCGAAAATGCTATTACAAAAAATGGCGGTCAAGTCGAAAAAATCGATAAATGGGGTCGCCGTCCTCTCGCTTATCCAGTAGAAAAACACACTGAAGGTAATTATGTTCTCATTAATTTCCAAGCTACTGGCGAAGCATTAAAAGAACTCGAAAGAACTTATCTGATTAATCAGACAATTCTTCGCTTCATGACAACCGTTCGCGGTCAGTAAAATAAAATCTATTATGGCTGGTAGTCTAAACAAAGTATTTTTGCTAGGTAATCTCACTAGAGACCCTGAATTAAGGCATACTCCACAAGGCACTTCTGTTGCTAGTTTTAGTATTGCTGTTAATAGAAACTACAAAGGAAATGACGGAGAATTCAAAAAAGAAACCAGTTATTTCAATATTGTGGTTTGGGGTAAAATCGGTGAAAACTGTGCAAAATATTTAAGCAAAGGTCGCCCTGTTCTAGTAGAAGGTAGATTACAAACTCGCAGTTACGAAACTCAGGATGGACAAAAGCGTAATATTACAGAAATAGTTGCTGATAATGTTCAATTCTTAGGTTCAGGCTCTGGACGTGATTATTCAGATGAAAACTCCAGTAGTGAAAATGAAGATATTGGATTTGCAGCAGATTTCAGACCATCAGACGATGATGATGCTGTTCCATTCTAAAAAACAAATTTTTATGTTATTTACGGTTTATCGGAGGAAATAAAATGACCGAATTTAAAAGACATAGACATAGAAAAGTATGCCATTTTTGTAAAGATAAAATTACATTTATCGACTATAAAGACGTTGCTCGCTTAAAGAGATATATCAATGATCGAGGCAAGATTACTAGCCGTAGATCTACTGGTACTTGCACTGCTCATCAGAAGCATCTCACTACAGCCATTAAGCGTGCTCGCAACATGGCTCTCCTTCCTTTCGCTAACGTCTAACTCTTGTTTTAATTTAGTATGTCGCCTCTCATTAGCATAGTATTGTTTATACTTATGGCATTGGTTATAATGCCAATAGTATTTTTACACATTGCTATAAAAATGAGACTGACACCACTAAATGCTGTTTGTTTGGCAATATTAACGTCGACAGCTTTTTCTAGCGGTTGCTGGACTTTCATAAATAATCCTGAAAGTCAAAAACAATCTTTAAAAATTTTTAAAGAAGAGTTTTATAAACAGTTAGCAGTCGCAGAAAAGCAAATGAATGAGCAACAGATAAACAATAATGTTGATTATTCTGAAGCTATACAAACATTAAAAGAGAATTTTGACGAAATTCTAGATAAGGTAGTAGTTTTAGTTCCGAGTACATTAATATTTTTGTGGCATCTAGTTAGTCTTGGCTTTATTTACTTTTTCCTATCAATGTTAGGAGAAAAAATAGGCTATAAAGTGGAACCTTTTCCAGCTTTTAAAGATTGGGTTTTTGACTGGAATTTAGTTTGGCTTTATATTTTTGGCTGGGCAATGTATTTTTTTGTAGGCTCAATAAAAAATATGCCTGGTGCAAAACTACTTCAGGTGTTAGGGGCTAATTGCTTTATTATAAGTAGTATCTTATATATGATTATAGGATTTTCGTTATTATTCTTTATGTGTGACAAATATAAAATTGGCACAATAAACAGAGTTGGCTTGTCACTTATAGCGTTGTTTTTTTCACAATTTATGGTTTGGCTTGGACTAATAGATGTTTGGGCTGAATTTAGACTGAGAAAAGCAACACCAAAGATTTCAGATAATTCTGACGATGATTTTTTTGATTATTGATAATTACTCAGGAGAAATAAAATGGAAGTATTAATGATAAATACCGTTCCCCGAGTCGGTAGAAAAGGCGAATTAAAGAATGTAGCAGAAGGTTTTGCACGCAAT
>CAJOQX010000006.1 GCA_905236865.1 Candidatus Rifleibacteriota bacterium | reverse complement strand
TTTGAAAAGAATTGACTTCTTTTAATCATTAGATGATAATTATTATTATGGAAAAATTGAATAAAACACAAAATTTACCACAAACGCTAGAACTTAATGAATGGCTAAAACTATCTTTGATTTCTAGTAAAGAAGTTACTCGTCAAATAGCTTTAGAAGAACTAGTTTCAAGTGGTATTTCATCTGACTTTTGTTCAGTTCTAACATACATATCTGAAAAAGATTCATCTGAAAACTGTCGTTCGCAAGCCCAATGGCTTTTAAAACTAAGCGAAACAAAGAAAAACCTAAAATACCTCATAAAAAAATTAGATATAACCCCTGATTTTATTTCTCTTCAATTAAAAAAAGGTGAATATGCTAAAATTAGTTTATTTAGCCAAATGCTTAAAAAAGCTCCTCAAATAAAAACTATTGAACTTTGGCGAGAAACTCTAAGCAAAAAAAACATCGAAAACCATTTAATTCAAATAGGTTTAGACATATTAACTAAATTTGGCGTAGAAAGTGACAGTATTTACGCTGTCAATCAATTAAAAAATCCAAATCCAGATGTTTTATGCTCCGCATTAACCCTTTTATCTAAGAAAAATCCAGAATTACTGAAAAAAAACATCAAAATTGGATTAACTAGTAAAAATGCTAATGTGGTATTACATTCTATTCATTTATTAAAAGCTATAGATGAACCAGAAGCAATAAAATACCTAAGTGTTTTAATTTTAAATAGAAATCCTTTGGTAAGACAGAAAGCTTTAAGAGAATTAACTTTAATAACTTTTGATAAAGTAGAAGAAGTATTTTGGCATTATATCAGTCAAGAAGATCAACCTTTGCTTCTTGTTAAAGCAGGTCTATTAGCAACCTTTAATCCAGCTCCTATCTTTCCTTTTAAAATTTGCGATATAATGCAAAGTACTACAGGAATAAAAGCCCACATTTTACAGTTAGTTTTGAAACAATGCATTGCAACAACTAATGTCACTGGTGTTTTAGGTGATAAAAACATAAATATCTACATTGATGAAATAAAGAAATATATATCGAATAAAAAAGCAGAACAAGCTATTAGAGTTTATATAGCAAATCTAAAAGCAACAGAAGTTGGAATAAGAGCCGATGCCGTAGAAAAATTATCGAAATTTATTTCTAACAATCAAATTAAAAATTTATTAGAAAAACAACTAACAATCGAAACAGATGATGGAATAAAATCTTATTTAATTTCATTATTTGAAGATTCCACAGAAGATGACACCCCAAAAACAACAATATCAAACCAAGAGCTTTCCGTTTCTGATTCAACAAATAATTCTTCTAATATTATTCCTATAAAAACAGACTCTTTCATACTTCCAAGCTTAGATAGCTGTTTCAATAATACAGCATTAAAAGAGGAAAAGGATAATACGGTTGATATTGAATATGAATCTAAAAATAAATCAAATCAAGCACTTATACTCTCTTTTCCAAAAGCAGAAAACTTTATTAAACTTTCAGCAAAAGAACAAAAGTCTTTACTAAAAAAAATTACTAGCATAGAAGAATACTCAACACATAAAAACACACTAATAGAATTACTTGATAAAGATATTAAAAAGACTGTTCTTCTTGAAATTCTTAAAACAATAGGAATTTACGGTGATTCTGATGATGTTAGAAGTATTTATCACTTAACAAAATCAAATGACAACTCTATTATTGCACAAACAATAAAAAGTATAGGTTCTATAGATATAGATAGTATTTCGCCTGAACTCAACAAGTTCCTTGCTCATGACGACCCAAGAATCAAATCTGCTGCTTTCGAGGTTTACGCTATAGCAGATAAACAAGCTGCCATTCAATACGTTGGAACAATGCTAAATAATACAAATGTTTCTATTAGACGTATTGGTTTATCCTTAATTCCTCTATTAGATTATCCTTCAGCGGAACCATTGCTTTGGTGGATGCTAATATATGAAAGCAACGCAGATTTACAAAAACAAGTTGGCTATATTGTCGCTTCTAATCCAACAAAAGAAGGAATAATTAAATTGTTTAAGTTCACACATGACAAAGATGGGGGACTAAAAGAAGGGTTTGGAGAAATATGGGAGGTAGCCGTACTCTCTACTGCCAATGTTTTCAATTTAACCAAAGAGCAAATCGAAACAGAATGTTGGAATAGTATTGTTAGAGCTGAACAAGAAGAACGAAAAGAAAAACCAGATTATAAATTTAAATCCTCTGTATATGCAAATAAAAATATTGCATCCGAAATAGGTGAGATAACCAATAATATATCTAATGATAATCTTATAGAAAACGTATTTATCCATGTTTTTCAATTTAAATATTATTATGCAATAGCTGTTATTTCTTTTGGGGTTTTCTTATATATGATTTCAGATAAGGATCCAAACATAATTCGTCGAGCAAATAAGCAAACAGTAGTTGCAGAATCTAATTTTGTTCCAACCGAAATTAGTGATAAAACCACTCAAGTTGGTAGTGAAGGTTGGCAAGATGGAATGAGAAGCGGTGCTAGAAAAATACTTAGAAGTCAAGCTTATTCAAATCTTATGAAAAGTGCTGTTCAAGAGCAGGAAGCTTTTCGTGAAGAAGCAAAAAGGAAAGAAGAAGCCTACTATAGAAATTTAGCCAATGATTCTAATGCGGATCAAGAAGATCGTGAGTGGGCTGCGACAAAAATTAACGAAAACTATCAAAAAGGATTCAAATATTTTAAATTAGGTAATTATAAAGATGCAGAATATTATTTAGAAAAAGCTTCTAATGACACTAGCTTAGGTTCTTTTGCAAGAATAGAAGCAATACAAAAGCTTATGGAAATTTCACATTTAAATAATGATAAAGAAGCTTATTTTAAATGGTTAGACAAAATGTTTAAAGAAGTCAAAAATATCGATGGTTTTGGACAAGTAAAAGCTTTTGAAAACTTCGGTAAAATAATTAGCGATATGCAAAACGTATCTAATCAGCTCAAAGGGAATCCGCAAGCAAGAGAACAATATTTGGAAAATATGAAAATAAAATTCAAATATTCTGACGAAGAGGCTAAAACGGCATTAAATGATATTATAAATTTCAAATTTCCTTTTGGTAATTAAATTAAATAAAAACTTTTTAATCTTACCTTAAAATTGTTGCAAGTTTGCCTCAATGTGGTATTATATTTTATCTAATTCTATAAAAAATAAGGAAGAATTTATAATGGATTTTTCAAAAACAGGTATTGGCATGGGCATGAAACCAGCCGCTGCTAATAATGTAACCTCTACTCCAGCTCCAGTTGCTAAGAAAAAAGAAGCTGAACTTCCGAAATGTTTTGGTACTGACTATTTTGGCAAATGGAATATGACTGGTATGACTTTCGATTCTATGAAAATAGATAATACAGAATATCAAAGAAGATGTGCTTATTGTGATTTCTTTGATAGATGTTATTTATGTAACCATATTAGATTGTTACGTATCAAGCGATAATTTCTAGATTTAAGCTTATAAAAAATAAAAAAGGAAGGAAAGAGAATTTAATGAGAACTTATGACATTATAAGAAAAAAGCGTGACGGACACAAGCTTACCCAAGCAGAAATCACTGAACTAGTAAAAGGCTATGTAGATGGTTCTGTTCCTGATTATCAGATGTCAGCTTTCTGTATGGCTGTATTCTTAAAGGGTATGGATGAAGAAGAAACCTATTGGCTTACCGAAGTAATGAGAACTAGCGGTGACATTATCGATCTTAAAGGTATCGAAGGATTTACAATAGATAAACACTCTACAGGTGGTGTTGGTGATAAAACTAGTTTGGTTTTAGGTCCTGTTCTTGCTTGTCTTGGCTTAAAAGTTGCCAAAATGTCTGGTCGAGGCTTAGGTCATACAGGTGGAACTATTGACAAACTCGAAGCTATTAAAGGGTTCTCTACAGAACTTTCTTCTGAAAAATTTATTGAAGCAGTAAATAAAATTGGTCTAGCAATAGTTGGTCAGAGTGGCAATCTTGTTCCTGCAGACAAAAAAATGTATGCTTTACGTGATGTTACAGCTACAGTTGATTCTATTCCATTAATAGCAGCTTCTATTATGTCTAAAAAGCTTGCTGTTTGCAACAAAGGCTTGGTTCTTGATGTTAAAGTAGGTTCTGGTGCTTTCATGAAAACCGTTGAAGATGCAAGAAAATTAGCTTCTCTAATGGTTAAAATCGGTGCTCAAGCTGGTAGAAAAGTTGCTGCTGTTCTTACCAATATGGACGAACCTTTGGGGGAAATGGTCGGTAATGCTTGCGAAATAATCGAAGCTATAGATACATTACATTACAGAGGTCCTGAAAGTTTTACTAACTTGATTAAAGAACTTTGCTCTGAAGCATTAATGCTTGAAAATCCAAAACTTACAAAAGAAGAAGCGGTTAATAAAGTAATTGAAGTTCTTAAGAATGGCAAAGCCTTTGAAAAACTCATTGAAATGGTTGAATTCCAAGGTGGCGATTCTTCTATGATTAAGGATTATTCTAAGTTACCACACGCAGCTAAGACTATTGAACTTAAAGCCGACAAAAATGGCTACATCAGCCAGATTCAGTGTGAAGAAGTTGGTCTTTCTGCTATGATGCTTGGTGCTGGTCGTGAAACAAAAGAAGACAAGATTGATATGGCTGTTGGCTTAAAGCTT
>CAJOQX010000005.1 GCA_905236865.1 Candidatus Rifleibacteriota bacterium | reverse complement strand
GAATTAGGAATTATTCCGATTGCTGTTATCATAAAACCATTTTCCTTTGAGGGTAGGAAAAGAAAAGATATTGCTGAATCAGGATTTTATAAAATAAAAAAATTAGTTGAATTTGTAGTTGAAGGATTTAACGATAAATTATTACTTCGGCTTATAATTACTAAACTGTGTTTAAATCAAAGCCGTCATTGCGAAACCGCAATTTTATACGTCATTGTGAGCATACGAAGTATGCGTGACAACGTGACAATCCAGTTTGTTTAGTAATTTATTGCCGTTTTAATAAATATGTTATTGATTTAAGCACGAAAATTAGCAACAAAAAAGATTTCTCTAAAAGCTGTAAAGATTAACAATAGTATCTTAAGCTGTTTCTATAAAAACTTCTTGGGGTTATATAGCAGTAATCGGGCAAAGCCATGTTTCTCTGTTGTAAGGCACTAATTCATCTGCCAAACAAAATATAATACCTGGCATTATTTCCATATTTAATTTATTTAGAACTTTAAAATTTTTGTCTGGCTTGTCTGGAAGTTTATTTTTCTTAATTTCTATCGGATATAAAGAATTCCCTTTATTGATGATCAAATCTATTTCTTTTTTGTCTATATCACGGTAATAATATAGGTCAGGTCTTTTTCCGCAATTATAATAACTTTTTACTATTTCTGAAATTACATAAGTTTCTAAAAATGCACCGTCCATTGCTCCATTTTCTAAGGTTTCTGCAGTTGGCCAACGGCATAGAAATGCGGCTAATCCAGTATCCATAAAATAAACTTTAGGAGTTTTTACTAGCCTCTTTGAAAAATTTGAATACCATGGGTGAAGAATAAAAATGATGCCAGAGCGTTCCAGTATTGTTATCCATTCTTTTGCTGTTGGTGCAGATATGCCAATTGCATTAGATATTTCATTATATTTTAATTCCTGTCCTGTTCTTGCAGCCATAAAAGATAAAAAGTTATAAAAGTCATTTAATTTTCCAACTTGCTCTAAACTATAAATATCTCTTTCTAAATAGGTACTTACATAGTCTGAATAATATCTTTCTCTATCAATTTTTTGAGATACTAATTTTGGCATGCCACCTTCAAATATTTTTGAGTAAATACTATGAATATTTTGAATTTTTATTTCTTGACTACGCTTTTTTAGATATTCCACATCAGGATTAAATAAATGAGGTAATTCGCCTTCTTTTTCTGCATTAGATAGTCCTGAAAGTTCAAAAACTGCGATTCTACCCGCTAGTGATTCTGAAACGTTTTTCATCATTTTGAATTTTTGGCTACCAGTTAACCAGAAAATACCATTACATTCATCATCATTTAATGTTTTTTTATCTACGATGTTTTTTATTTCCATTAAAATGGAAGGAACACGTTGAAATTCATCTATTAATAATGGATAACCATAAGTTTCAAAAAATAATTGAGGGTCATTTTCTGCAAGTCTCCGTGCGTTTATATCATCTAGTGTGACATATTTTCTATTAGATTCTTTTATTTTGTTTAGCATCGTTGATTTGCCGACTTGTCGTTGACCGCAAACCATAATAACAGGATAATGTTTAGAAGCTTCTAGTATTGTTTCTTCTATATGTCTTTTGATATACATAAATTTACTCTTTTTAATTTTTTGAGAAAAATAAAGTGATACTTTATTTTTCTCAAGAATAATTTTATGCCATTGTTTTAAGTTTGGCAAGTAAATTTATGGTATTTTAACCAATTTGTTTATATGGCAATGCTTATTTGAATAAAGCTAAGCGGAGCTTGGCGTTTTTGTTTTTTGTTGTTTTTATTGTTGATAAACCTTGTTCCTGCCATTTCGTCATTGCTGAGCGACAGGATGTCGCATTGCAAGCGAGCGCCAAGGATGACTAACGAGTCGCAGAGCCTCTGAAAGAGGCGTGGCAATCCGTTTTTTTTGAACTGTTATTAAAATTACTTCAAATATAATCTAAAATAATAAGTTATCTAATAATCATTTTACATACTTTCATATATTCCAAAGATGCTATATACGCATAAGCTCTAAATAGTATCGGGATACTTACCCTAAACTAACCGTTGCAGGAAGGGGCACGAAATCGAAAATAGTATACTATTTTCTCAAGGTTGTAATTGACAACCTTGAGAGTCTATATTCTAAAGCTAAAAAGGGAGT
>CAJOQX010000004.1 GCA_905236865.1 Candidatus Rifleibacteriota bacterium | reverse complement strand
ATTAAAACATTACCGAGAACCCAAATCTTATTAAAAGGAAAAACAAATGAAATCTTCTTTTCAAACTCCCAAAACAATAAATGAAGTAGTGATGGATATAGACAAGAAACGTTATCTTATTCCATCTATACAACGAGAATTTGTCTGGAATACCGAACAAATAACAAAATTATTTGATAGTTTGATGAAGGATTACCCAATAAACTCTTTTTTGTTTTGGAAAGTTCCAGATGATAAAATTAATAAATTTGGATTCTATGAATTTTTGAGAGATTATCACGAAAGAGATAATAGACATAATGTCAATGCGGACTTAAATGGAGTTAATTCTAATGATATAACTGCTGTATTAGATGGACAGCAAAGACTTACCGCATTATATATTGGTTTAAAAGGTTCCTATGCAAGTAAGACTCCATATAAAAGAGTTGAGGATTCTGATGCTTATCCTCAAAAAAAGCTATATCTAAATATATTACAGAAAGCAGATAAAACTACAGAATATTTATATGATTTTAGATTTTTTACAGAAAAAGAGGCACGGGAAGATTCCGAGAATTGTAAATCTAATAATTATTGGTTCCCTGTAGGTGAAATATTAAATTACAAAAGCTTAAACGATATTAATTTGTTTTTAAGAAAAAATAATTTTAATGATCCTGAGAATATAAATCATAATTTTGCCAGCGAAACACTTACTAAGCTTTTTGAAGTCATAAATAAGGACCAGACTATTAATTATTATTTAGAAACAGGTACTGATTTGAACCATGTTTTAAATATCTTCATAAGAGTAAATAGCGGTGGAACTCAACTAGGTTATTCAGATTTGTTACTATCCTTTATTACTGCACAATGGGAAGGAAAGAATGTAAGAGAAGAAATTATAAAGTGCGTAGAAGAATTTAATTCTTTGGGTCTTGGCTTCAATTTAAATAAGGACTGGTTCTTGAAAACCTGTTTAGTCCTATGTGATGAAATAGAAGATATTTCTTTTAGAGTTGAAAATTTTAATCAGAGAAATATGGAAATAATAAAGAAACAATGGGATAAAATCATAGTTTCTATGAGAATGACATTGAAATTGGTCAATATATTTGGATTCAATCGTCATAATATAAAATCAAATAATGCTTTGATTCCTATTGCTTATTATTTGTTTAAAAACAATAATCCTAAAAATTTTATAGATTCTGAAAACTATAAAGAAGATAGAGAAATAATAAAAAAATGGTTTTTCTCTTCTACTGTACTGCAGGTTTTTGGAGCTTCAACAGATTCTTTTCTTAGCCAGATAAGAAAAATAATATGTAATAATAATGAAAAATTCCCAATCAATACAATAAAAGATAAATTCAGAGGAAGTCGCAGAGATATTATTTTTACTGATGACAAACTAGAAAATTTATTTGAAGAAGTTAAAAAGAATAATTCTTTGGCAGTTTTATCAATACTATATCCTTGGGTAAATCTAAAAAATAATATTGAAATTGACCATATTTTCCCCAAGAATTTATTTACTAATAAATCTTTAAAGAAAAATGAAATAACTGAAAGTAATATTATTGATTACTATATAGAAAAATCAGATTCTCTTGGCAATTTGCAATTACTTGAAGAAATACCGAATAAAGAAAAATCTGATAAGGATTTCAAAACTTGGCTATATGAAACTTTCCAAGATGAAACTTCACGTAATGATTATATGAAAAAGCACTATATTCCACAAAATATAGATTTAGATTTTTCAAATTTTGAAGAATTTATAAGAAAACGAGAAGAGTTGCAAAAACAGGCTTTGAAAAAGTATTTGTTTTTTTTATAATTAATGTAAGTATTTAAAGACCCTGTTACGTTGCGACTCAATGACTTCCAGTCTACGCAATGCTTTGCATTGCTCCCCCTTCAGTCACTTCGTGACAGCTTCCCCGCTTAGCAGGGCAGCATCTTTTTGGGGGATAACCTCAAGTGGAGCCTTTAGAACAATAACTACTACAACTACCAACTACAATAACTACTTAAAATAAAGCTGTGCCTGCAGATTTTTCACCATTTTTTCTAATTCTTTTATTCGTTTTAAAATATCGTAGTCAGTTTATTGACTTAATCTAATCGAAATGTTAGAGTTATTCTTGAGTAGCAGTTTATAAATAACAACCTTGAT
>CAJOQX010000003.1 GCA_905236865.1 Candidatus Rifleibacteriota bacterium | reverse complement strand
TTGAATAATCAACCTATAGAAGAAAAGGACGCTACTGAAGTAGAACTTGTATTAGAAACTACCATAAGAAAAAAAATAGATAGTTTTATATTTGACTTAATGGGAAAAATAGGTGGTTTTGTTCCTATAGGATTCGGACATAATGTACATCGTGGTATTTTAGATGTTATTAGTTTAAATTCTAGTTCTATTTATGATTATTTTATGCTTTCTACTATAAGAACAGTAGCTTTTCAAATGCATTATTTAGAAAAATCTATTATTCAAGCAAACAGAAATAATTTAGGTTTAAAACTTATTACTTGGAATTCAGAAAATGGTTATATTCCAAAAAGTCAATATGATAATTCTATTGGGGATTTATTCAACCAATTAACTTCTTATCCTCTTGAACAAGCAGTTATTGTAAAATATGAGAATCAAGATTATATAGCTATGGGTTTTTCATGCAAGCATATCGAAAAATGCAAAATTTTAGGTCTTTACCCATTGGAATCTATTGATAGACAAGTAAGTCTAAAAAAGAAAGAATTAATAGCTATATGTTTGCTAAGTTTTTTGATGACAATTTTTTTATCTTCAATAATAATTAGAAGCTTTTTAAAGCCTCTTTCCGCTATATATAATGGTGCAAGATCTATAGAACAAAAGAACTTCCAACACCATTTGCCTGAACTTGGACGTGATGAATTTGGTGAAATTGGCAAAATTTTTAACGATGTAATTGTAGATTTGGAAGAATTATCCGTAGCTAAAACAATTCAAGAGCAACTTTTACCGAATTCAACAATTAATTCTGGCTCTTTCAGTATTTATGGGAAAAGTGTAGCTATGAGCGAATTAGGTGGCGATTATTTTGATTTTCTAGAAATGGAAAATAATGAATTTTCTGTTGCTTTTGGTGATGTGGCAGGGCACGGTGTTGGAGCTTCTTTGATAATGGCAATGGCAAAAGCGGGGTTAATTTCTCTTGATATTTATTGGAGAGAGCCTCAAAAACTTATATCTAAACTCCATGAAATGATTTATAAATCAAAAACTAAAAAACAAAGAAAAATAATGACTTTTCAATATATGTTTTTAAATGGATTAACAGGACAAGCTATTTATAGCAATGCTGGCGGTTGTTCACCTGTAATAATAAGAAAATCTACTGGCGAGGTAGAAGATTTAGTTTTGTCTGGAGCTGTTCTTGGAGCTTTTAAAAAAAGCAAGTATTTAGAAAAAACAATTCAATTCAATGATGGCGATGCTGTTGTATTTTATACTGATGGTATAGTAGAATGTAAAAATAACCAAGGTGTTATGCTTGGTTATGATAATCTAAAGCTTATATTTCAAAAAAGTTGGAATAGTGAAGCAAAAACCTTCTACAACAATATATACAAGAATTATCTTGAATATATTGGAGGTAGTGAAAATAAGGCAAACGATGATGTAACAATTGTTGTTCTTGTTTTTAATAAACAAATTAGTACTCAATAAAAGACTAAAATCATATTAAATTCAAAGGGTGTTATTGGTGTAGTAGGTTTTAAGTTTTATTGTCTTCATAGTTTGTAACTTTTAGCTTATTTGAACAATATATGGTCAAAGAAAATAGTAATATTAAAGAAAATACAGATAAAACTACTGATTCTAAAGAAGCAAAACTAGCTAAATTGACTTCTTTAAAAAGTAAGTTCTCATCTATTTTTCAAAAATTTATTACTTGTTTTGTTCTGATTTTTTGTTTCCTTTTTTTCCCTGCTTATCTAATATATAGCTCATTAGATTTTATCTTTGAATCAAAGATTGATAATTTAAAAAGAAATAAAATATCAATAATGAACAATTATTTGGAATATATGGATAAATATTCCAACAATAAAAAGTATTTTCATTACCTTTTTTCTAAAATTTCGGAAGTATCTAAAACTGTTAGTAATCCACAGACATTTATTCAAACTAATATTGAAAATTTAAAGAAGAAATATCCTAATCAGATAAAATTTGTTGTGTGGGATCAGGATGGTAAAAATATGAAACATTTAACAGATAAAGAAAGTTATAGTTATATTTTAAATAAAGTTTATCAATGTTTAAAAGAAGTCACAGAAACTTATAAAAAAGATTTTTCTTTTAAAGTTTCAGATATTGAATCTGTAAAGAAAAATATTAATTTTTTACGAACTTTTTTCGGCAGAATATTTATTCCAGAAAATTTGAAATTTCCATTAGGCAATGATACAAACGCAGGCCCTTTTGTTACAGAAATAGGAAAAGATTACTCTTCTGTATGGTTTTCTATTAATGATAAAATAGGTTTATTATGTTTTTTTACAGATGACATTTTAAAAGATTTTTCTGGTTTAAAGAAAATTACAGATAGTTTAAATTCTAAAAACCCTGAAATAATTTCAGGATTTACAATTTCTCCTAATATTGTAAATCCTGTTTGTAATTTCCCTCAAAAATTTGAAGCAGATTTAAGTTTGGCTCTTTCTTCCTTTGAAAATGTAGGTGACAGTATTTTTGAAAATGATAATGCTATTGTTGCTATGGCAATACCACAACCTGAAATTAGAACATTTTGTTACCTGTCAAAACTTAATGATGAATGGAATATAAATTATAAAAAAAATACTTGTTTCTTTGCTTTAATATCTATATTACTTGCAATTTATTGTTTTATTGGTTTTTGGTTCTTATATAAACGTCATTTTTTCTCTATTCGTTGGAAATTAATAGCCTTATTTTTATTCGCAAACTTAGCACCTATTTTAATAATTGGCTTTGTTGCCAAAGGGTTCATTGAAAGTAAAAGATTCTCTCTTAGAAACGAAATTATAAGCGATTTAGAAAAAACAATGCGTGAATTTGATGATCAATATAGAAGTTTGATAGATGATTACACTTTTAATCTAAATTCTATTTTAGATAAAAAAGCAGATAAAATTGGAATAAATACGATAGATGAAGAAGATAAAAAAATAATAGAAGATATATTTTATAAATATAATCCTTCAGATATTTATATTGTTGCAAGTAGTGGACAAATCGTTTTTGAAAAAAAAGACGAGCAACTTTCTATTTTAGATAAAAAATTTATACAATCCATGGGTATTGGAATATTAGCTTATACAAATAAGAATTTTGAAGCAAATAAAAACAAAGATGATTACTTCTCTAAAATTTATGACATATATGATCCTAATTATTCTGAATTTATAATATATTATTTAAAAAATTTCCGTCAAGTTATCGAATTAGTTGTTGGCGATATATGTTGGGTTTATTATAATTATATGTTTGGGGACAAGGAAAAGTATAATTATAATTATTTATTATTAGTTATATGGGATAGAGAATTTTTTAAGTCTTTATTTGTAAATAAATATTTTAAAAACCTATATAAAAAATTTCCTGAAGCAGAATTTTGTGTTAAATCAAAAAAATTAAACCTTGCTTATGGTTCTGAAATAATAAAAGATAAAGTTAATTCTATTCTTGAAAAAAATACAGGAATGACAGAAAAAATAACAGGTTTTACTGTATTAAACAATAAAAATAATATATTTGTTATTTTAAATGGCACAAACTTAAAGGATTGGAGTATTGTTGCTTTTTATCCAGAAAATAAAATTGATAATTCTATTAATCTTTTAATTACTGAAATTGTTGCTGGTGCTTTTTTTAGTCTTTTACTCACTATAATCATTGGTTATTTACTTTCTTTACAATTTTTAAAACCTATTAATAATTTAGGAAAAGCCGCTCTTGCTATTGGAGAAAGAAATTTTTCTTATAGAGTTCCAGTTGGTGATAAAGATGAATTTGGGCATCTAAATCTTGTATTCAACCGTGTAATAGAAGGTTTAGCTGATTTTGAAGTTGCTAAAATTATTCAAGAAAGTTTATTTCCTGGTAATAATTTTGATGTGGGAAATTTTAAAATATTTGGTAGAAGCGTTGTAATGACGGTTTTAGGCGGAGATTATTACGATTGTTTTAAAATTAACGATGATTACCAAGGTATAATTATTGGCGATGTAGCAGGACATGGTATTCCTGCTGGATTAATGATGGCTATGGCAAAATCAGCAGTTTTAACTGCATCTGAAGAAATAAAATTAGATCCTACTCAGCTTACTACGAGATTACACAAAATGTTTTTTGCAATAAAAAATGAGCGTTTAAAACGTATGATGACTTTTCAATATTATGTTTTAAATGTAAAAACTGGACATTTCAAATATACAAATGCTGGTCACTGTTTCCCTGTTATTGTCGATAGTAAAACAAAAAAAGCAGAATATATTGAGTATATTGCAACTCCCTTAGGTATTGGACCAAAATGCCGTTGTAAAAATCAAGATTTGGATTTACAAGAAGGTCAATCACTTGTTCTTTATACTGATGGTATTGTTGAAGCATATAATGCCGAGGGCGAACAATATGGCTATCCAAGATTCTTAGAATGTTTGCCAAAACACTATGATTCTAATCCAGAAACTTTCTATTGGAATCTTTATAATAAAGTCTATCGCAGATGGTCTTCAAAACCTGATGATGATTTGACTTTGATTCTAATTAATCGAAGTTAAAATATGAATTTAAATGAAATTGAAATAAAAATAGATTTAAAAAAATACTTGTATTTTTTTGTTGTTATTTTCTGTTTTGTAGCAATACCTGCAAGTATATTGTCATACTCGGTATATAGGTATTTTCAAATTAATGAAGAACAGCTTGTTTATAATTTAAAAAGAGAAACACAAAAAATGACAAGCGAATTACGTCGAAATATTGATGCTGAAAAATATTTTTGTAAAATTTTTCATGAGTATTTCAAAAATAATGGTAATAATAGGAAATCATCTATTGAAAGCGGTATAGATTTTTGTAAAAAAATCAAAGAGCGATATGGAGATAAAATTGATTTTGTTATAATTAATAATTATGGGGTTGTAAAATATAATACTAAACCTGATTTTTATAATTATTCAAAAAAAGAATGGTTTAATGCTTATCATTATTCAAGACAAGATTTGAATGAGTTTAATTTTTTTGATAGGAAATACGGAAAAGGCGATTTAGAATCAGCTCGAAAAATATTAGGTCCTCAACTTTTTAAAAAAAGTTTTAACAAACTTTTAGATGGAACAGAATATAGTTTTCTTTGGGTAGATAGCTCGGAAAGAATACCTCCATCGGGTGTATATCCTTTTTATTGGGGTGGTATCTTTGTTTTTATAGATAAAGAATTGTTAAGAGATGTTGCTCATATAAAATATTATGTTTTTGACTATGCTAATAATAAAAGTATTATTACAGGAATATATGACAACAGAAACCTTTTAATTAATAAAAATATTACTAATAAAGAAAATGTAATAAACGTAATAAAAGAGTCTATAAATCAAAATGCTAACTTTGTTGAAACCGATGAATACTATATTTGCCATCAATTTATTACAAAAGGAATATATGCTTTAATTATTTCGGAAAAGAAAAATTCAATATTCGTTTTACAAACCATTTTTGTTTTGATATTTGTAGTTTATTTTGTTATTTCTTATCCAATTATTAAATATTGCTGGAATACCATAGTGTTGAAAATTTCTGGTAATGCTTCTATTCGATTAAAATTAGCTTTTTTATTCCTGTATGCAACAGGAATACCTCTGGTTTCTCTGGCTGTAATAGTTTATGAATATGAATTACACAAAAGATTGGCATTATTGGAAGAAGCTAGACTTTGGTCTGTTGAAAATTTGTTAGGTTTAGAGCAAAGATATAGTTCTTTCCTAAAAAAGCTTTCTTTCTCGCTAGATTCAGCTACTGATGAATTGATAAATGATATAAGAATAAATGGTGTTACTAAAAGCTGTATTGATAATTTAAGAACTTTGGCTGACAAAAACGAGGCAATGAATTTTTTCTGTATTGGTAGTGAAACCTCTTTTATTGGAGCTGATGAAGGTCTTTTAAAATATACGGGGCAATTGGAGTCTATAAAAATAGATGGAGTAAGCCATGATAGTTATCGTCATAAAGAACTTACTTTATGTAATATTATAGTTAAAAAGCTTTGTAGCGATTTAAACGGATCTATAATTCCAGATAAAACCATAAATAAACTAGAACTAGTTGCTGAAAGCATGATTCAGAAGTCTTTTGCAGAAGTCATTTATACTATTATTGAAACTCTTGGTTATATCAAAGAATGGGGACTTATGAATATAAGCAATATGTCTTACTTTAGATTTTTACCTGTAAATAATAAAAAAATAACAGATTATATTGTTTTATTTTTCTGGCGTACTAGAATGCTTCAAAAAAGATTTATTAATTCAATTATAGACGAGGCAAACAGAAACATTAGTAATTTCAAAATAATCGCTTATGAAAGATTTGAAAATAAAATATCTCCTGACATATATATAAATAATAGTGATATTGTTAGATTTGCTCAACGTGCAGTAGATAAACCTACAGAAGAAATAGAAACTATTAAAATAGATGAAGAGGAATATTTGGCTGTTAGCTTTTTGGGAAGAAAACTTAATAGATATTCTTTTGTTGGACTTTATCCAATAAGAAACATTGATAACAAGATTTACAAACAGAGTTTTGTTTTATGGCTTTTGGGTATTTTCAGTTTGATTCTTTCTATTGGGCTTGCCCAATTGTTGACAAAAAGCTTTATTAATCCACTGCAAAATCTCCAAGAAGGTGCTTTGGCTATAGAAAATCGTAATTTTAAATACAGACTTTCTAATCTTGATATTGATGAATTTGGTGAGGTTGGCAGTATTTTCAATCATGTTATGGTTGGATTGGAAGAATTAGAAGTAGCAAAAATAGTTCAAGAAAGTATGTTTCCAAAACCAGAATTTAAACAGGGAAATTTTTCTATTTATGGTAAAGCTGTTACTATGATAGATGTTAGTGGTGACTATTTTGACTTTTTTAAAGTGAACGATAATTCTTTTGCAGTTTTAGTTGGTGATGTTGCTGGTCATGGTGTTTCTGCGGCAGTAATTATGGCTATGGCAAAAGCGGCAATTTTAGGAGCTGGCGATTTTCTTCGTTCTCCAGCAGAATTATTAAACTATCTTCATAAAATGATTCTCGCAACAAAGAAACCTAATCAAAAAAAAATTATGACTTTTCAATATCTTCACATAAATTCAGAAACAGGCGAAAACTTATATGGTAACGCTGGAGCTTGCTCGCCTTGGTTTGTTAGACATTCTCAAAATTTAATCGAAGAAATAAAAATGCAAAGTCCAGTTCTCGGAGCTTTCAAAAAAGCAGTTTATAAAGAGAAAAAATTAGATTTACAACCTGGTGATGCTATTATTTTCTACACTGACGGTATAGTTGAAAGCAAAAACCAAAAAGGCGAAATGATTGGCTATGAAAGATTAAAAAATATTGTTCTAGACTCTTGGAACGAAAACCCAGAAATATATTACAACAATATTTTTTCTGCCTATCAAGAATTTGTCGGAGCAGATGCAGAGCCAAGCGATGACTTAACCGTTGTAGTATTAATGTTTAACCAGCCCAATGAAATACAACAGTCTTAAGATTATATTAATGCTGTTTTCTAATATTTAAGTTAACAGCTTAAATCAAGTTTTTCGTTCTTTCCTTTTAGCTGCTGGAAATAAAATATTGTTAAGAATAAGTCTGTAACCAGGACTATTTTTATGAAGTTCAAGTCTAGTTGGACCTTCTCCAACAATGTGACTTGCATCGGCAGGGTCGTGTCCACCATAAAAAGAGAAAAAACCTTTACCTAAATCCCCTCTTATATATTTAACGGAAACTCCATCGTTATTTTCCCCCATAACTGTTACAGTAGGCTTCAAGAGGCTTTTTCTAAATGCAGTAGTCTGACCAAAAAAACCATCATGAACAGCTCTATGATTTTGAGTAAGCATAGTTGGAATAGGGTCAACCTTTGCTGCAAATTCAAAAAGTCTATAAGTTCCTGGACTGCCTCTATAGTCATTTGAAACGTCAATGTCTGAAAATTCATAGATATTTGGACTTATAATTAGTTTAAAATCTGTAAAAGCAAAACATTGGCTATAATCAAGCTTGCTTTGACACAATGGATCTGGATCGTCACCGTCGAGCTCTTTTGCTATAATATCCACACCATTTGCAGCTAAAGCTACATCAAGACTATCTGCTGCAGAACACATAGCAAAAAGAAAGCCACCATCTATAACAAATTGTTTAATTTTTCTTGCTACTGCTAATTTTAGTTGTGAAACTTTGTTGAAACCATGCTTTTGTGCTTCTAATTGTGCTCTAGTTACTTGATTTCTATACCAACCAGTATATTTAAAAGAAGAATAAAATTTACCAAACTGGCCAGTAAAATCTTCGTGATGTAAATGCACCCAATCATATTTAGAAATATTACCATTTAGCACTTCATTATCATAGAATTTTTCAAAAGGTATTTGAGCATAAGTTAAAACAAGAATAACAGCATCATCCCATGGTTCTTCATAATCTGGAGAATATACCCCTATTTTAGGGGCTTTTTCCAAAAGCACTTTTTCCATATTTTCTTCTTCTATTTCGTTGTAAATAGTATTTATTTCAGAATCAGATATGGGCTTAACTGTAACACCAGCAGTTTTTGCACGTTCTCTTATTTCTTGTAAATCTTCAACAAGAAAAGATCCACCTCGATAATTTAATAACCATTCTACATCTGTTCCTGTTTTTTCAAGAACCCAGTAAGCAACACCATAACTTCTAAGATGGTCAGCCTGAGCATCATCCATAGGAATTAATAACTTTCCAGCATAAGATGGTGTGGCAAAAATAACAACAAACAAAGTAGTTAAAATATGGTTTAAAAGAATTGCCTTACAGTCTTTTAACTGCTTGCAATGACGAATCTTGTAACAGATGTATGATAAATTCATTTTTTTACTCCGTTTTCAAGACAAAGTTTGTATTTTCCACTTCTTAAATCATTAGGATAATTAGCTATAAAACTTTTCATTTCTTCTTCTATTGAATTTTGTGATTTGTCCAATCTTTGCATCAATTTTATTTTATATTCTTCTAAATCAGCCTTACGTAAACTATCTGGATATTTTAAAATAAATTCATTTATAGATTTGGTTATTTCATCAAAGTTCTTGTTAGAATCGGATATTAGTATTTTATCTGCTTCTAGATTAGATATTAGTGAAGTAGAAGAAGCAGGTAAAGCTTTTATTGCTTCATCTAACTCTTTTAATGCTTTAATATTTTCTCCACAAGCAATAAGCCTTGCTGCATTTAACTTATGATTAATAGCACTAAAATCACCTAAGGAATAACTAGTTATATCAAGAGCCAATTCTAAACCATCATTTACATAATTACTTACTATATTATTTTCAATAATAACTTTAAGATTATTCAAAGATTCTTGATACTCACCTTTGTGAGCTTTTAATCTAGCTTTTTCCAGAAAATACCACATTTCATAATCTATTTTTTCATAAATTTTTAATTCTGAAAAATCATCTAAATTTTCATTTGAAGCTTCTTCTTCTATTTTTTTCAATATTTCATCTATTGATATATTCGTATCTTTATCATCGGATTTTTTGTTATACATCAATTTGGAAACATATTTTAAATTTGCTTCAGCTTCATCAAATTTTGACATATAGATTTGTAATTTAGCTCTTAAAAGTCTTGCTTTTATAATTGTGATTATAGAAGGTGCAATAATATTGCGTTTGAGTATTTTAGAAAGATAAGAGTCTGCTTCTTTTGGTGATTTACAATATTCAAAAACAAAATTTGCAAGATTGAAATAGAGTTCATATTTGAGGTCTGAATCAGCTATAACTTCTGAATCAGCAGTATTTTTTGAATATTGATATGCTTCTTTTTGCCATTTTTCGCAATATTCTGGCATTCTAAGAATAAGTGAAGCTAGTTTCAACTCTAATGCCGATTCTTTTCTTGCATCTATCATTTTCTTTATTAACAAGAAATGAAATTCTTCTGGTACTAGCAAGGCTTCTTGTCTTATACGATCATAAAAGAAATCATCAAAAAATATTGCAGAATCATTGTCTACAAGTTTAACTATTTTATCAATATCTTCTATTCTAGCTTTCCTAAAATAAAATTCAATCAAAGCTTGAGCTGTAGCTTGATTAAAGTTATCCTTATTCATAGCGATAAGCTTTTCTTCTAGTGAAAAATCTTTTGATTTAGCCATATAAAGTTTATCGAATAACTCTGGGTCAAAAATTCCTTCTGCAAGTAAATTTATATATTCATCTAATGCTTCTTTTTCACGACCAAGAGCATCAAGAACTGCAGCTCTTTCTTCAGCAAACATAGTTTGTATGCCTAATGTCTTTCTACCCTCATCACAAGCTTTTAACGCTTCTTCTAATAACTGATGTTCAATTAAAACAGATATGTAATTCATATACTGTTCCTGATTTTTCCCAAATCGTTTATCAAAAGCTCTTTTCCAAACTTCAATAGCTTTTTCTTTGTTTTTAATTAAATAATAACAATGTCCAAGCTTTCTTAAACATTGCCAATCATAAGGAATGTATTCAATAGCTTTTTCTAATGTTTTTATAGCATCTTCTATTTTATTATCTGAAATTTCTATATCAGCAGTTTTTTTCAAGATATTTACATCTTTATCAAAACGTTCATATTCTTTTAATGCTTGTATTGCTTTGTCTTTTCTTCCTATAGCAAGATAGCAGTCTGAAATATAAGTATAATAATCAGCAGCTTTAAATCTATTTTTATAAGTTTGAAGACTATTTAAAAGTCTATCTATTTCTCCTGACTTAATAGCTAAGTCTAACAACTGTTGAAAAGCTTTCTTACTTCCTCTTCCCATATACTTTTCCAACAGAAGCCAAGCTTCATCTTTATTTCCTGTTTGTAAATAAAAATCAGCAAGATTACAAGCTATCTCATCTTTTTTTAAAATATATTCATTTGATTTCAACCATTCTTCTAATAATTCTATTCCTTCTCTGTATCGATGAGTAGAATAGTATATTTCAGATAATTTTAACTTTGCATTATTGATATTGTTTATATTGTTCGATTTAGCAATGATTTCTTTATACATATCAATTGCTTTATCATACTCTTTTGCTGAAAGATGAATTTTTGCTAGTTCTTTTCTTGCGTCATCAGCTCTAATGTCGTCTGGATATTCTCTTATTAATTTGTAGAATTTTTGTTTTGCTCCTTTATAGTTTTTAAATAAAGAATCACCAAAATAGGCATCATTATATAGTTTAGACGCTTCTTCTGAATATGTTTCGCAGTCAGCCAAAAAAGGGAAACTTAATGTTAGTAAACATAATACTATGATAGTTATTTTTTTAGAATTTAATCTCATTTTTGTTCACCACCATAAATATTAAGCGATTTATAATAATCATTAAGTAGTTTTTTGTAGCTTTCTGGATATTCTTCACGCAAATCACCTGTAAAATCTTTGCTCAAATCTATACTTCCTGTTCCAATTTCTCCTATTGGTTTTTCTGGCTCTTGCTGAAATAGCTCTCTAGCTTTTTGGGCTTTGCGTTCTTCGTCTTCTTCATCTCTGTTTTTAATAGCCTTTTGAGACTTTAACATACGTTCATAAATCGACTTTTGCTTTTCAGCAACTTTTTCTCTCATGGTTGGATCTAATATTTTTGTTTCTACATCTTTCATATCCTCTATAACATCATTCATTCTGCCAAGATTATTCATTTGCTGACGATGTTCTCGCATTAATTGTTCAAGAGATTCTCTTATATGTCTTTGTTCCATTGCCATTTGTTTTAATTGCTGTTCACCTTGTGGCATAAATTGTTGTCTCTGCATTTGCTGATATAAACTTAATTGACGTCTTGTTAGATTTTTAAACTGTTGCATTGGGGTCATTGGCGAAGACGAATTATTGCCATTGCCATAACCATCTTGTGCTCTCATCAAATTTGCTGCAAGTTCATCAAATTTTCTCATAATTTGACGTTGATTTTTTTTGGCATCTATTATTGCTCTATCTTCTAGTTGTTTAACTATATCAGAAAATATTTTTTGGGTTTCGTTTATACATTCTATAATAGTTGGATCTAAAGCAAAGCTATTTTTAACAAATTGATCCAAATCTTCTTGCAATGAAAGTCCTTGTTGCTTAACTAATACTTGTAAAACAGAAATATAATCTATAATTCCTTCTATTTGAGGCATTTTCCCACGCATAAAACGTTCGGGCATATCTGCTAACTCTGTAAATAGTTTTTCTTGATCTTTTGAAACTTTAATAGCTCTAAATATAAAAGAAGACAAATCAAGTTGAGAAGATTCTCCTCCCATCATACTCATCATCTGGTCAGCATTTCTCTTTAAAGATTCTAAGAAATTTAACATTTGTTGTTGATGCTGATTAGCCATATCAAGATTTCTATTTTGCATATCTTGCTTTATTTCTTCACCAATCTTTTTATGGTCATTGTTCTTCATTTGATCATTAATGTTTTTTACATCTTCCATTAATGGGTTATTTTTCATTTCTTCATCTTTGGTATTTTTAACCATTTCTTCTGACTTTTTTTGTAATTCTTCTAAATCTTTATTTAGTTTTTCTTGCTGATCTTGCAAATCTTTAAGTTTGTTTTCTTCCTCTTCAGAAAGTTCGCCATTCTTTTGTTTTTCTAGCAAATCTTTCGTTTCTGAAGCTATTTGTTGCTGTCTTTGATATGCTTCTTCAATAGAGTTTGCCAAAGATTCAAATTTTTGCTGTTGCTGTACCTGTTCAAGCAAGTTGATAGTCCTATCAAGACTGTTCAAATATTCATCTAGCTTAAAAGCCTCTTCGTATTTTTGTATTTCTTTTGGATCAAGTTTCATATCTTTCAATGAATCCTGCAATTTTTTTAACATTTGTTTGCTTTCTTTATCTAAAACTTGCTCTAAAAGTTCATTAACTTTTTGCATACGTTCTAAAGCTTCAGGAGAAGTAAATGGGTTATTTTCCATCATTTTTTGCATATTTTCAAAAGATTTTAAAATTTCTTCTGCTGTTTGCTGACTTTTTTCACCAGATTTTATTGCTTCTTCTATTGCTTGACTTGTTTCAAAATCAAGCTTTTCTTCGTGCTTGATTTCTTCGTAAGCTTTCTTCAAAGATTCGCTTCTTCTTTGTTGCTCTGCAACATATTCCTCTAGCTGCCGTTTCAATTCTGCTTGTTGATTGTCTTGCCCTCTATAGACATCTTGCATTGACGGCATATTTACAAAATATATCGATGTAGAAGCTATGTGAGGTTTAGGTTGACAAGCATCTTCTGTTTCCATATAATATGAAATTCTTGTGCCTGGCTGTACTGCGATAGTATCTAACATCCATGGAAATTCTATTTCACATTCTGGTATGGGAGTAAAATCAGATTTAACATTCAATGGTTTCCAATCTTCTCTGTGTCCTGCTTTGAAAAACAAAACCATAGTTTTTACACCGTAATCATCTCGTGCAACCGCTTTTATATCTAATCTTTTTGCAGTAGGAAATTCCACATCACAACCTGGTTTCAACAAATTGATACTAGGTGATAAATCTTGTTTGGCTGTTATTTTGTAAATTAAAGATTTTTCGTTTGTTAATCCAATTTCATTGCATACTTGAACAGAAAAGAATGTTGAAGTTGCAACGTTAAATTCGTATTTGAATTTGTTTTCTATTACTTCACAGCTTTGTGTAGCAATGTTGTCGAAGCATATTTCACCTGTTTTTAACGGCATATCTGCCTCAACTTCAATTAGAATTTTGCTATTTTCTAATATTTCTGTTTCATTAGTGTTTTCAGGCAATTTAATTGGTTTAGAAGAAATATACGCTGGTTGGAAAAGAGTCATTATAACCTTTTTAATTTGTGGTCTTGGCATTACTTCAATTTTGTATTTTTCAGAAATAGTTTTTTCACATATAACCCTGTATTCTACTGTGTCTTGCAAAGAAATAAGATTATAAACAACTTTTGAATTTGTTGCCGTTGCATCATCATACATTTCTACTTTATTAGATTCATTAGTTTCAGGATTAATAATTTCAAGAATTACATTATCTTCAACTTTGCGAGATGGTATTGCAGATATTTCAATATTGTCGCCAACCGCAGCTATAGCATTTTGGGGAAAAATATCAAAATAAAGATTAGTCCATGGAGAAATATTTTTAAAAGGCAATATAAGTCTTGAAGCACCAGTTCTAACTTCAATAGGTGAAATAAAATACCAACCAACTAAAATAAGAATAAATAATAGCGAAGTTAAAAATCTTTTTTTTCGAGAAAAAGATTTCAAAGCTATTTTGATATCTGATTTCTTTAATTCTTCTCCAGCAGTAACTATTGTTAGCTTTTTCATTAAAGAAGAAATAGACTTTTCGCTTTCAATATTGTCCATAAAATCAATAGCACTTGAAATCAAAGAATTAAAGCGAGGTGAACTGTTTTCTATTTCCACAGCTAAGGCTACATCGGTAGGAGAATTGATTAATTTTGCTAATAAACTAAATATACAACAAAGAATACCAATATAAAAAATTGAAGCAAAAACATATCGAATTGTTTCAGACTGTATTGGTGTTCGTTCTATAAGAAGAAATATAATTGTTAAAACAACTGCAAAAATTAAAGTAGCTAAAACAGATTTGATTAAAACTCTAAGTTTTCTACCTCTTTTGTAGCTTGAAAAAAGCTTTTTAAGTTGATAACTTGCTTTATCGTAGTTGCTTATTATATTTTCTATATTTTCGTTATTCATTTGTTCTCACTGCATCATTGCATAAGCTAAAATATTAAGCCCCATTTTCATTGCTATTTCTCGAATTGCAGGGGTATCGACTTTGTGGATTCCTTCATCTTCAAGCCCATCGCCTATATCTGATTCTAGTAAATAAAGAATTTTCATTCGCCCTTTGTCGAAAATAGCATAAGCAGCAGGTGGCTTTCCATCATGTTCATGAATTTTTGGCAAACCGTCTTTAAAATCATAAACAGTATGAAATATTGGATGATCTTTTGGTAACTGAACAAATTCTCTATCAGGATAAAGTCTTCTCACTTCTCTACGAACATATTTTTCCATACCATAGCTGTCATTTATCCACAAAAAGCCACCATTATCAAGATAGGTTAAAATAGCCATTATTTCATTATCTTTGAATCTAATCTGACCATGACCGCTAGCATAAAGCATTGGGTATCTGAAAAGTTCGGGATCGTTAACGGCAACTCCTATATGTTCTTGCTGTGTAGGCATTTTAAATCTTTTACTTGCTTGTTTTAAAAGATTAGGTATTGTTGTTGGACTTACATACCAATCTCCTCCGCCACTATATTTCAATCTAGCAATAATAATCTTATCCCAATCCGCTCCAAAGCTTTTACCTGCACATAGAAGGGCTGAAAAAATAAGAGCTGTAGCAAGTAATGTCTTTCTTATTAGCATAAATAATCTATAATTATTTGTCATATTATGATAGTCCCCCAGCTCTGCGGAAATACCATTCCAAACAGGGTAATAAAAGAATTAAAACTAGCAATAACCAGCTGTTTCTAATATCTATGCTTTTGTTTTCCAATTTTTTGCCTGGAACAGAGTTTAAAGAATCTATTAATTTCTCTACTTCATCATCAAAAACCATTAAACCGCCAGTATCTTTTGCTATTCTTTCCATTACATCTGCTTTTATTAGCGGATAATCAAATTCAGAAGTAGGAGTTTCAACAAGCAAGTCTACATTAGAACGCCCCATTTCTTTACCTTGATAACTAGCTACGGCTTCTATAGTATGTAAACCTTGTGAAACTGGAATAAACGCTGCCTCATAACATCCAACTTCAGAAGTTTCCATACAAACAAGGTCGTATACTTCACCTTTTTCACCTTTAACAGTTAAAACCACCCTTGCATTTTGCATTAATTTGTGCTTGCTATCGGAAACCCAAACTTTTACAACATTAGATGTACCTATGTAACCTCTTGAATTTGCTAATTCTATACTAACTTGTGCATCTTCTCGTCGGTTTATTAGCCATTTAAGCATATTAACAATCATTCCAGCATAGGTATTAAAACCTCTTTCACTGTTCACAAGTCTAAATCCAATTGGCCATAATGGACCACCGTTAATCATAATGATATTCCCTAAACCAGCTCTAGCTCTTATCATAAATGGAATTTTATCTTTGTGTCCTGTTACTGTTGAAGATAGCAGTATTTCTGAAGTTAATTTGACAGATTCGTAATCATAAATTCCTTCAAATTTTGGTAAGCTACTTATTAATTCTATATTTTCTACTGGGTCATCTGCAAAATTCAAAAACGGGTATGCTGTTTCGGTTGATGGAAGAACCATATTTCCAGGTGTTCCACGCCATGTTTCGTTATCTATAATTACTGGTAAAATATTCCCTATTTCAGTACCTTTATAACCAAGCTGAGTAAGACTCTGCCAAGTTGGCAAAATTAATAAGCCTAGATTTCCAGATTCCAAACGTTTAATTATATCTGTCTCATATTTTTTTATATAATTATATGGAATCCCATTTAAAATTAGTATGTCAGCATTATTTAGCTCTTCATCAAATTTTGGCTCTGTTTCTCCATTTACAACTTTAAAGTCCTTAGAAACAAGCCAGCGGTTATCCATAATTTTAGCCCAGTGTGTTAGAGAAGCATTAGGGTCACCAGATAATGCATTTGTAATAAACTTCATATCCCAATTTGGTAATCCGCTAAGTGCCAATACATTCAGTCTTTCTTTTACTACTTTTATCAGAAAACCTGTTTTGTTGTTTTCTTCGGTTAATTCACCTTCTTTTGCTGGTATTTCCAACTCATATCTAAAACTACCTTCTTCATTACAAGGAACATTAAAACTGAATGGCACTTTTATTCCGTTACCAGTAACTTCAACAGGAATTGCTTCATAAAGATTACCTTCACGAGTTACTTTTATTTCTATTTTTTCTTTTTTCTCGTGAGTTCCTGTAATACGTGCAGAAACTTCGCCTCTAACTCTAACATTTGTATTTAAATACCCCAAAACAGGTGGTTTTATAAGATTAAGTGCATAATCTGTAATATTGCCACCATGACCAGGAGTTACAAAACTAACAGAAGTTCTCATTTTGGAAAGAGTGTTTTGAGGATTTTCTCCAACAGTATTTACACCATCTGTTACCATAATCAAACCAAGAATATTACCTTCTCCTAAATGAGAAACAACATTTTTTATTCCAGAACTTATTGCTGTCTGATTTCCATCTGGTTTTAAGTTGAATTTTTCTATTTCTGATGGGGAAATTGGAGTTACATTTTCTGCAAATGCAAAAACATCAGGATAAATTCCTGTTTTCTTTTCTAATTTCTTTAAAAAACCGTTTTTTATTAGTTTTTTTACTCTATCAAAACGAGTTTCGTTGTTTTCTTTTATACTCATACTCTTAGAAGTATCAAGCATTACGGCTAGTCTGTTCTGTAAAGGAACCCATCCTGAAACTATCAAAGTCGGTCCTGTTAATAAAAAGCATATTATTGTTAGCCAAATAATCCTTATAGTAATTAATTTTCTTTTTAATTTATCACTAATGTTTTTACCTTCAAATCTATAAGAAAACCAAGCTATAGGTAAAACAACAAGCATTGCTAATATAAAGCTTGCCCATCCCCAAGAAAAATTTAATGATATAGAGTCGATATTTCTTATAGAACCTGAATCTAACCCCAAAAATCTTAATATGTTATATAGCATTGCTAACCTTCTTCTTTTCTTCGTTAGCAAAGACACGTTTAGTCATAAAAATGACAACCTCCTAGTAACTCGCTAAAAATTAACACGAATTTTAGAATTGTACAAGAGGTTGATTTAAATTTTTCTTACTTTATTAAGAGTTAGGTAAACTATGATATTATGCTTTTAAAACTTTGAAAAAATCTGGAAAAGATATGTTTACTGACTCTTTGCCTTTTATTTTCAAATTAGTTTTTGAGCAGTATCCAAGTACAGCAAAACTCATAGCAAGACGATGGTCGTTGAAAGAATTTAACTCTGTGGATTTTATACAACTTGGACCTGTTATTTCAAAACCATCGCTTTTTTCAGAAGCATCCACTCCTGCTATTTTTAATTGACTTATAAGACAACTGATTCTATCGCTTTCTTTAACACGTAATTCCGAAGCACCAGATACTTTTGAAGTTCCTTTTGCAAAAGCCATAGCAACAGCTAGAATAGGTAACTCGTCTATTAATGATGGTATTTCATTTTCTTTTATTGTGGTTGCAATAAGGTTGCTTCCTTTGACATATATATTGCCAATAGGTTCCCATAAGTCTTTTTCTATCTTTAATTCTATGTTAGCTCCCATTCTTTTTAAGACATTTATAAAACCAATTCTTGTTGTATTCAGCAAAACATTTTTTATAATAAGACTTTTACTAGTAATTAAAGAAGCTACAACAAAAAAAGCCGCACTACTTATATCCCCAGGTATACAGAAAGAGAAAGACCTTTTTTCTTTATTTAATTGTAAATAATTCAATAATCTTTCAGTATGATCACGGCTAGTTATTTTTTCTTCAACAATAGTTTTATTATTTGAAGCCAAACCAGCAAACAAAATGGCAGATTTTACTTGTGCCGATCCTGTAATATTAAAGAAATTAATGGATTTTGTTTCACCATTTGGTTCTATATAAATAGGAAGATGTCCATCATGACATTTAATATTAACTTTCATAAGTTCAGATAAAGGTTTTACGACTCTTTCCATTGGACGACAAGAAAGTGAACTATCGCCAATCAGTTTAAATTTTCCCTTTAAGTTAGCTAAAATTCCACAGAGTAAACGTGTTGTTGTTCCAGAGTTTTTACAATCAAGAGTGATTTCTTTGGTAAAATATTTGTTTTTTAATCCTCCAACAAGTGTTATTTTATTTTTGTTATTTAAATCAAAAGAAATTTTTACCCCTAGTTGTTTTACTATATTTAAAGAAGTTTCAACATCTTGGCTATTGGGAAAGTTATCTATTTGTATTTCTTGTTCAACTATTAATGATAATAAAACTAATCTATGAGCAATAGATTTGTCTCCATATAAACATATTTGATTTTTCATTATTTTACCTTATCTTGCTACTATCTATAATATACTTATTTGTTTAAATTTAATAAAGAAAAATATCTATTTTGAATAAGTATCTAAAAGCACTAGAAAAAGTTGCTAAAATATCTTAAACTATATAAGGTTATACTAAAAAAAATATGAGGAATTCATGAGCCGTTTAAATAAAAATTTATTATTAACTATTCTGTTTCTTTTAGTTTTTATTTCAGATTTGTTTTTCTGTTATTCTACTTATGCTCAAAGCGATGAAGCTAGAGAGTTTAATCGTAAGGGTGTTGTAGCTATGGATGCAGGGCGCTATAGTGAATCGGTTAAACTTTTAAAACAGGCTATGGCATTAGAACCACAGTGGGCAGAACCATGCTATAATGCAGCTCGGCTTTCAAAGTTAATGGGTAATAGGACTGAAATGGCTAAAATGCTTAAAAAAGCTAATTCTTTAGATCCTAAAAATAAAACCTATGCCGAAGAATATTTAAGCCTTTTAAATGAAGATTACGAGAAAGCTGAAAAAGCTTCTGATTCTTCTACTATGAGCCAAATACGTCCAGAGATTTTAAAACTAAATCCTGGAGAATTAAGGTTTGGTATGGAATCAGTGAGAAATTTATTTGATTCTGGAAATAAAGAAGCTGCCTTAAAAGAAGCTGAAAATATTCTTGAAAATAATACTAGATTTCGCTCTAATTATGATAAAAAAGAAATGGGTGAACTATATTATATAGTTGCTCAAATAGCTGAAGAAAAAGGAGATTTGGATAAAGCTAAAATAAATGCAATAAATGCTAGCAGATTTAATTTTGAAAAGAAAGAAGAAGCAAACGACTTAGTAAGAAAATTAAAAAATGATATAGAAAATAAAGTTAATGATTTAATTAATAAATCAAAAGCGGAGCAGAAAAAAAAGAATTATAAAAAAGCAAAAGATTTATTAAACGAAGCTCTAGTTGTTCAACCTAACAACGAAATCATTCCTAACTTATTTATTGATATAGATAATGATATTCAGATAGATAAATTTATAAAAGAGGCAAAATCTCATTTATCAGATGGCAATTGGTTAGATGCACGTGAAACTTTACATAATTTATTAGAAAAATTCCCCGAAAGCACCGAAGGTAAAAAGATGCTTTCAGAATTAGAACCTAGAGAAAATGCTTTAAAGAAAAAAGTTGAAGTTTATGAAATACCTTATTCTTCAAAAGAACGTGAAAGCGTAATGCTAGGTTATAGAGATCGAGGTATAAAATTTTATGAAGCGGCAAATACTGAAGAAAGAAATAGTGAAACAAAGAATTTAGATATAACTAAATATAAAGAAGCTATTGTTCCTTTTAAAAAAGCACTAGCTTTAATTGCAGAAGATAAAAAACTTACAAAATATAAATCAGAAATAGATGATTATTTGAAAAAAATAGAAGTAAAAGAATCGTATAAGACAAATTGGGATAATGCTAAGGGGGCTAGAGAATCTGGTGACTATGAAGATTGTCTAAAGTTCTTAAAAATGATTCCTGAAGATTATGATATCCAAGTCCTTAGTTATTATGCTGAAGCTTATTATAAAACAGGTGATTTTGAAAAAGCAGAAGAGTATGCAACAAGACAGCTTGCTGTTCAGCCTGAAAATAATAGAGCAAAATTTGTATTGGGTTCAGTAAAGTTAGAAACAGGGGATAATGAAGCAGCTTATAAATTCTTCAAACAAATATATGATACAGACCCTGGTTATCCAGAATTAGGGGACAAGTTTGCAAAATCAAGTGTTTCTCATTTGCCTAAAATTGCTTTTTTTGGCACAATTATAATTTTACTTTGGATAGCTTGGATTTTGAAAAAAAGAATACCTATTTACTTAAAAAATACTAGAATTAAAAAAGGTAAAAAATATTTCAAGAGCAGACAATTTGATGATGCTATTGAAATTTTAATGGAAGTTCGCCATTCTCCAATACTTACTCCTGCAGATAATTTTGAAATAACAAAATATCTTGCCCAATCATATTTAAATAAAGGTGTCTATGACAAGGCTATTGGTGAATGTAAACACTTGATTCAAGTTGCACCAAAGAATGAAGAAGCCCATACTTGGCTTGGTTTTGCTTATCTAGGTCGAAGAATGTTGACTCCAGAATCTTTGCCAGAGTTATTAAATCTTTATAAAAAGGAATCTAGAAATATAGCTCTAGTTTCGTTATTAGGCACTTATTATGCTCAACAAAAGAAGCTAACAAATGAAGGGGTAGCAGTATTAGAACAATGGCTAAATTTAGATCATGATAATGTTGAAGTTTTAAAACCATTAGGTAAATATTATTTGAACAAAAAACGCACTGATGATAAAGCAATGAAAGTATTCCAAAAGATGATGGAATTGGGTTCCCCTGATCCTGATTTTATGTTAGGCGTTGCAAATGCTTATTTAAAGATGCGTCAGTTCGACAATTGTTTGCAATTATGCGAACACGTTATCAATTCAGATATTAATAATGTTGATGTTCACCCTATAATGTTAGAAGTTTATAAACGCCAAAATAGATTAGCGGAATTGCTAGATATATATGGAAACTTTTTACAGAACAATCCATATAATGTTGCTTTCCAAAATGGTTTAAGAGCTGCAAAAGCTGCTTATGACAAAATACAGAATAGAAATATTGCTCAGGCAGCAGATGAAGCGGCTGCAGTTATGGCTAGAATGATGAATTCTCAAGATGAAAATGCTTATTACGACGATAATCAACAAAATCCAGAACAGGGCTATAACCAGAACTACGACATGAACGGACAGCAGGTTTATGACCAAAACTATCAGCAGAATCCAGAACAGGGTTATAACCAGAACTATGGCATGAACGGACAGCAGGGTTTTGACCAAAACTATCA
>CAJOQX010000002.1 GCA_905236865.1 Candidatus Rifleibacteriota bacterium | reverse complement strand
TCTGGAAAAATCGGCATAATATTTATTGCCTGATTAAAATATTCAGAAGGCTTAAATAAAACAGATAATAGATTTCTTTTTTCACTTTCTTTACATTTTTCTAATTTGATTTTAGCAACCTTTTCAACTGCATACACAAATGGTTCAATTAAATTAATAGGTTTTGAATCTTCCTTAAGCAAAATATGATATTTATCTGGTTCTGAACATTTTCCAAAAGCACTAGTATAAAAATAAGCAAAATTATCATTCTCTGTAATACTTTCTATAAGGTCAATCAAACCTTTTAATTGAGTTTTAAATTTAAAATGCTCTTCAAAATGCTTTTTACATTCATCATAATTATTAAAATCTAGCTTGTTGTCCGTGATGTATCTATCAAATTTAGTTACTATAAGTATGATAGGATTCACTAGATTAACAGAACCTTCTTTTCTTTCTTGCTTAATTCCATTAAATGCAATTTTTAAATTAGAGATTTCTTTTATAAAATCATTTTCTTCTTTAGCATTAGGGATACCTATAATTACAAATATAGCCTCCATTTGAGACAATAGATTATTTAATTGTCTATAATTGCTTACATTCGTATTTTGTTCGTTATCTTTATTTGTTATTTTATTTAATGTTTCACCAGGATAATCAAAAAGTGCTAAATCTGCTCCAGTATTCTTTTCTGTATTATCTTTCATTGTGTATGAAAAAACATAAATATATCTATCAGTATCTTTGGTAGCCTTTGGTTTATTATTAGATAATTCTTCACCTTTTTTTAAATTTATTTCGTTCTCTACAAGATTATTTAGCATTTTATTCCAATTATAATTGGATTTATTAATTTCAAGAAATTTTTCTTTTTCCCATTTATTAACAACCTTATTAAATTGTTCCTCATTACTAACAAAAGTGAAATTAATTTTATTTTTTTCAGAATTACCACTTTTCCCATTATATGCATTTAAGGCTGTAAATAAACAAGTCTTTCCAGAATTTGTTCTACCAAGTAATGAGAAATATAATATAGGGTTGCTCATGATTTAGTCCTTTTTAGGGTATTTTGATTTGTAAAAGTTTCTAAGTTATTGTTCGTTCAAGATTTTAGCGAAGATTTATTTAACCCCTTTCACTTACGAAATGCTTTGCATTGCTCCCCCTTCAGTCAATTCGTGACAGCTTCTCCGCAAGCGGGGCAGCATCTGAAGAGAGGTAGCATTTGCTCCGAGGGTATCGTAGATACCCTCGGTTACTAAAGTAGTGCCCATTCGGGCACTTTTCTAGATTGCCACGCCATCTGAAGATGGCTCGCAATGACGATTCTAGAGAACAAGCTTTTACATTGTTTAGATGCCAAAGTGATATATAACTACTCAATCAATACCCCAACTGTTCTAGTTTGCGTTTTCGGTAGCAGTTTTTGGCTGCTCTAGCGATATCTTGAAGATACATTCCATCAAAAGAGCCACCAATTACCCCACCAATTACGGGAATCAATTGAAGAGCCTTCCTTTTAGTTATATTAATACTTAATGATTTTGCAGCTTGTCTAACCAAAGTTACCACAGTTCCTACAGCAGCTTTTCCACTTTCTTCTGCAAGTTTTTTCCAAGTTTTTTTAGCTACTCCAACTTGAATTTGTTTCATAAAAACCATAGCAGCCTGCTTTGATTTTATATCAGAAGCAGAGGCTATTGAAAGTATACCAATCATATAAAGTCTTTCTTCATCTTTAGAAGTATCAAAGCCATAACAAAGAGCAATTTGCTGAATACATCTAAAAACAATCATATATAAAGCAGGAATGTTTGCTGCAAGACCAGCTAAGCCTCCAGCGCCACATGCTGCACCTTGAGTAATAGCATAACCGAGATTATAATTCCAATAATGGTCAGCAGTTGAATCCATAGTTTCAAAATCATCAGATTTTGATATAGTCTTTAAACTATTTAAATTGCTATTTTTTTCAGTTAATTTTGCAATCACATCCTTATCGGAAAAAGTGTAATCAGCACCCCAAAGCAAGCCATTTAAACAACCTTCTATAGCAGTTGAAACAGTTTGGGTAACTGCTTCTGGAATAAGTAAATCTGCGGCTTTCATTGCTGGCCAAAGCATAAAATCTGTTACATTAGTAAGAAAACCAGGACCTTCTTTTTCCCAAGTGTTTATTTCGTCTTTTATTTTTTTGACATACTCTTTTTTATTTTCAGCCATTTCTACTCCTTAATAAAAGTATTTGATTTATTCAAGTCTAAAATACTTTTAGATTCAATTTGTAATCAAAATAATTTATACTTACATAAGCAAAAATTAAAGAACTCTTTCCGTATCAATAGTACTCTGTCACATATTTAGACTATTTTAGTTTGTCACTAGAGTAAAGTCAACCAAAATAATATTCTGACAATATAACTAACAATCCGTTTTAGAAATAATTAGAACTTTCTTTTTAATCTTCAGGTTGTATAATTAATTTCAATAAATCCTTAAATGCCGTTCTAAAATTAACTATTTTTTCCAAAATATTTATTACTGATTCGCCACCTAAGAAAGCAATTATTAATTCAAAAGATGTAAATTTATCCTTTTTTTTCCAATTTTGCAAAAATTGCATTATTTTTCAATTTTTCATGGTTTTTACGCATATAGTTTATTAAAGGAGTTAAGCCAAGTCCAGCCAAGATTAAGTCAAGCAGAGTAAACTCCTCTTCTATTTTATTATTAACAACTATTCTTTTAACAATATCATAAAATCTGGTTCCAATTTTGTTTCTAAACTCTTCGAATTTTTCCCCATCATCTTCTTTTAATACTATTTTTAATCCTTCTTTTATAAAATATAGTATTCCAGAGAATAAATCTAGTATGAGTCTTAGACCAACCATAGTTGGAATAGATTTTTTCTTAGTTTTCTCTACTTTATTGTCATCAATTTTATCTTGAACATTTACTCTGCGCATACTTTTCTCTCCTTTTTGGCTTTCATTCTGTTAAAATATTATATATTTACCAATTAGAAAAGGACCGGTTTTTCAACGAACAACTGGTCCCTTTCAGAGCCTATTATGAACTGGCAATTATAATACCAACAATTATAAAAAAGATTAATGTTAAAATTAGTATTTTTCTTATAATTAAGGCTTTTTCATAATCTCTTTTGGCCTCAGGAAGTTTTTCTCTAACAGATTGAGGAAGATCTAAAGGAGAAATAGTTCTTTTTTCTTTTACTTCACCACTCATAAAGTAAGTTCCAATTCTTGTTCTATTTCGTTGCTTATATTGGTTTCCTGTCTGCTAATAGCTCGTCTAAGTCTTTCGGGAACTTCATTTTCAGATATTTCTCTTGTTGTAGTTTCTTGAATCCAGTTTCCTTCTTCCTTGTAATAAAGAACATATTTTAATTTTATTAATTCATTTTTTACAGTTTTTGCAAATACCTCTGCAGCATGAGCAATATTCTTAACAGCTTCGCAAATTAGAATTAACCAGTTAACGACTTGTTTCCAATAGATTACCAATTGATCTATTAAAGGTTCCACATAATTAGCTAATATATCTTGTAATAAAGACATATAAAACCTCCCACATTA
>CAJOQX010000001.1 GCA_905236865.1 Candidatus Rifleibacteriota bacterium | reverse complement strand
GACAATATTTTGCCAAGATATATGTTTAACGCTTTATTGGAAGCAGTTTTAGAATCTATTGCGGCAGAACAGTGTTCAAGAATGGTAGCTATGACCTCTGCTACAGACAGAGCAAATGAAAAACTTGAAAGTCTAAGACTTGAACTTAATAGAAGCCGACAGGCACAGATAACTCAAGAAATTAACGAAGTTGTTGCTGGCTCGCAGAGCCTCTGAAAGAGACGTGGCAATCCAGACTTTTTAGAGATTAGAGAAAAGAGATGAGAGATGAGGGAATTGTTTTATCAAACGGAAGTTTGAGCTAAATCGTCATTGCGAGCAGTCGATAGACTGCGTGGCAATGACGAATCAATCAAGAGGTTGAAATAACCGTTAGCACACCAGCCTTCGATTAAACAATAAAAACAACAAAAACAAACTACCAACAACGAAAAAACACCTAAAAACAGGTGTTTTTTCTAGCCAAGCTACGCTTGGCAATAATAATACGCTATGCTAAACAGGATTTACTAAGAACTACGTCACCACCCCGATTGCTACGCAATCACCCCTGCGACTCGCTCACATCCTGTGGCTCGCTTGCACACCGCCATCCTTGGCGGCAGTCCTCAATGAGGGGCTTTAGGGCATCTCCTCACCCACCACTCATCACTTACCACAAGAGCCACAATGCCCTACTATTACCACAGGCAACGATAGTTGCCATTTTACAGATTGCATCAGCAATCGTCCCACAGAGGCTTTGCTTTGCTTTGCCTCGTCTCGCTTTACTGTTCTGTCCGCTCTTCACTCTATTGCTCTCTTTGCTCTCTCTTATATCTTATATCTTATATCTCATATCTCAAATTTTGGTCTTTTATCTTATATCTTGTTTCACCCAGTCGCTCATTTTGCGAGTTTCAGAATTGAAGTTGGCACCAATTAGCGTTATCTTTTTCCCAGAATTAAGATAGGGTTCATAATACTCTTTTAGTAAAATTTGATTTAGAGCAACTTCTGCTGACTTATCAAGCTTAAACTCGAAAATATAGACATTGGTATCGTTTTCAATAACTGCGTCTATTCTGCCGTCGCTGGTTTTAGCTTCAACATTTACCGAAAAACCTATAGATTTTAAAATAGCATAGAAAATGCTTTGGTAGTATCTTTCGCTAACCACCTGTATATCATAGGGAATTCCTGAAAAGAAATTCTTTAAAAGATTCATCGCTTCGTCAATATCATTATTTTTGAAAGTTCTTCTTAAATCTCTAGCCAAAGTAGCACACAAATCATTTGAGTCATCCACATTCATTATCAGACGGCGGTAAAAGGATTCCTCGACTTCATAATTTGGAAATCCAAGGCGAAATTCAGTGTCCTCATCGTTTTTTACGACTTCTTTTATTGTTAAATACCCTGTCTGAAACATCAAAGGGATAAAAGAAACCTTTGATGGCATATAAGCAGTAAAATAATCCACAGAATATGACTTTTTGATTACTTCTTCAATATTCACATCTTGTGTTTTTATCAGCTTTATTAAAATGCTTGGACTGCCTGTTTCAAACCAATAGTTGTTGAAATCACCTTTATTATCAATAAATTTAGCGAAAGAAACTGGATTGAATACATTTTCACCTCTTTTACTGAATTTATAACCATCATACCATTTTTTTATTTTTTGCATAAAACCATTATATTCTATTTCCTGATATTCAGACATTTTTATAAGCTGTGAATGAAAGTTTTCTTCAAGTTCTTTTTCTGTATAACCGCACATAGTTGCATAATCATCATTCATACTTATATCAGTAAGGTTATTCAAATCAGAAAAAATGCTGACTTTCAAAAATTTACCGACTCCTGTAATAAAAACAAAGCGTTCATAAGGCTCACAAGTCTTTAATACAGAATAAAAGCCTTTCATTACTTTTTGTAATTCGTTTATATTTTCGTTTTCGATATTGTTCAAAATTGGCTTGTCGTATTCGTCTATAAGTATAACGACTTTGCCTTCTCTGTCATAAAGTTTGTTTACTAAGTCTATAAACAATATATTTGCTGCAATATCTGATTGCATTTTTAATTCAATTTTATTAATTTTTGCTTGTCTATCGAGTATTTCTATTAATTGCTTTTGCAATTCTATTGG